>NZ_CALFQK010000108.1:0-9942 GCF_937921195.1 uncultured Salinicola sp. | reverse complement strand
TCCTGCCGGCCAGCTTGCCGAACGCCACCACCGAGCCGGTGAACGTCACCGCGCCGATGAACACGCCCAGCACCACCTCGCCCTGCAGAAAGGCCAACTCCGCCGGCGTCTTGTGGGCCAGCGTCGAGGCGAACGCCGACAGGCCGTCGAAGGAGACGCCGGCCGCCTTGATCGCCATGACCCGGGCCCGTTCCAGCTCGGCGTTCCAGCCGATGAACACCGCCGCCAGCCCGACGAAGCTGTGAAGCGCCGCTACCAGTTGTGGCATTTCGGTCATCTCGACCTTGCGTGACAGCCACGCGCCGGCCAGACCGCCGATCAGCATCATCGGGATCATCCAGCCATAGCCGCCGATCAGCGGTCCCAGCGCGGTGAACAACACCGCGATCGCCATGCCGACGATGCCATACCACACCGCGCGCTTGGCCTTCTCCTGATTGCTCAGCCCACCCAGCGAGAGGATGAACAGGACACTCGCCGCGATCGCCGCGGCGGAAACGAACTCGTGTTGCAACATTGCCTTTCTCTCCGCGGATCAGGATTTCTGGAACATGGCGAGCATGCGACGGGTCACCAGGAAGCCGCCGACGATGTTGATCGACGCGATCAGCACCGAGATGGCCGCCAGCAGCGTCACCAGCCCGCTGCCCGAGCCGATCTGCATGATCGCGCCCAGGATGACGATGCCGGAGATGGCATTGGTCACCGCCATCAGCGGCGTATGCAGAGAGTGACTGACGTTCCAGATCACCTGGAACCCGACGAAGCAGGCCAGGACGAAAACGATGAAGTGCTGCATGAACGAGGCCGGGGCGACCATGCCCAGCAGCCACATCAGCACGCCCCCGGCGGCCAGGATGCCGACCTGGCGCTTGCTCTGGGCCAGGAAGGCGGCGTGTTCGGCCGCCTTTTTCTCCTCGGGCGTCGGCTCCTTGACCTTCTCCTTGGGCCTGGCAGCCGCGATCGCCTTGACCTTGGGCGGCGGCGGCGGGAAGGTGACCTCTCCGGCATGGGTCACCGTCGCGCCGCGGATGACGTCGTCGTCCATGTCATGGACGATCACGCCATCCTTCCCCGGCGTCAGGTCGGTCAGCATGTGGCGGATGTTGGTGGCGTAGAGCAGCGATGCCTGGGTCGCCATGCGCGAGGGGAAATCGGTGTAGCCGACCACGATCACGCCGTTGTCGGTGACGATGCGCTCATCCATCACGGTCAGATCGCAGTTGCCGCCCTTCTCGGCGGCCAGGTCGACGATCACCGAACCGGGCTTCATCGCCGCGACCATGTCTTCCAGCCACAGCTTGGGTGCCGGCCGGCCGGGAATCAGCGCAGTGGTGATGACGATATCCACCTCCGGCGCCTGCTCGCGGAACAGCGCCAGCTGCTTCTCGCGGAACTCGGGGCTGGAGGGCGCGGCGTAGCCGCCGGTTCCGGAACCGTCCTGGCTCTCCTCGAAGTCGAGAAACAGGAACTCGGCACCCATCGATTCGATCTGTTCGGCGACTTCCGGGCGCACGTCGAAGGCGCGCACCACGGCCCCCAGGCTGGTGGCGGTACCGATGGCCGCCAGACCGGCGACGCCGGCGCCGACGATCAGCACCTTGGCCGGCGGCACCTTGCCGGCCGCCGTCACCTGCCCGGTGAAGAAGCGTCCGAACTGGTTGCCGGCTTCGATCACGGCGCGGTAACCGGCGATATTGGCGGTACTGGAGAGCGCATCCATCTTCTGGGCCCGCGAGATACGCGGCACCATGTCCATGGCCACCACCGTCGCCCCCTTGGCACGACAGCGTTCGAGACTGTCCTCGTTCTGCGCCGGCCAGAAGAACGTGATCAGCGTCTGCCCTTCCCGCAACCGCTCGATCTCCTCGGCCACCGGCTCGCGTACCTTGATCACGACCTCGGCATCGCGCCACAGCGCATCCGCGCCCTCGACGACGCTGACGCCGACGTCACGGTACGCTTCGTCGCTGAAGCCGGCGAGCACGCCGGCACCACTCTCGATCAGGCACTCGTGCCCTAGCTTCTGGATCTGCTGCGCGCTCTCCGGCGTCAGCGCAACGCGCGCTTCCCCCCTGGCGAGCTCCTTGGGCGCCCCTATCCTCATTCGTTGGTCTCCCGATAGTCAGTCATGCGCCGAAACGCCTGTTGCTTGAAACGGGGAGCGGTCGGTCGATGATTAATTGCCGATAGCACGCCTGTCCCGGGCCATGGACCGAAACAAGGCGGGACGTCGCGTCATCGTTCAGCTCGAACCGTTGTGGCAGGTGCGTACAGTTTTCCGGAGATCCACCAGGCTAATCAAGCGATTGGGAGAGAAACCAACCCGATCAATATTTTATGGCAGGCATAACCAAAGCGTTATGTTTAAAACTTCCATCAAGCTTTTGTTTTCTCGATTAAAAACGGGATCCACGATTTCCGTTATCAAACTTATAATGAATGGCTTATCGCTGACAAAAACCGACTCGGCCACCTGCCGCGCCAGAATGGATACGATAGAAAACACGCGCCACCCCGTTCCCGCCCCAAGGCGAGATGGGAGAAGCGCGTCTTCTGCGACATCTGCAGCGGAATCTCACACCCGATGTCCTGTCTACGGCAGAATGTCACCCGGCCATGGCGGCGATTCACCGCTTGCTCTACCGGTAACCCCCTCTTTATAAGACAGCCGTTTCGACGACATCGTTGATTCCAAGCAGCCCGACTTCATCACTGCCTGACGAAATATCCATCGGATCGATCTCCCTGTTGCCGGACGCGGCAATGGCGGGATTGCCAGGCGCCGGCAGGTACGCTGCCGCGTTGATCGAAGGATCGGCACCTGCGCTATCGGCCATCGTCATGGCAAGCGTCGGGGCGGTACGACCACCGCCGGCCGCTTCGACATATCGGGTACCTCCAGCGCCCTCCACCTTGACCGTAATGACATCTCCCGCGTCGAGCCCGTCCTGAGCGATAAGCGAGTTGATCTGATCCGCCAGGTCGACACCCACCGTGATGTTCTCGCCATCCTGCCACGTCCCGGAAGCCTGCCATACTTCCTGTTCCGGGAGATAATTTCGCCCGGTAACCGAGCCGAACCCACCACCGTCGAGGGTATTTTCCACGGAGAAGGTCAGGGTCGTGTTCGCCGAGTGGGTCCTGTCCGATACCCAGTTGATGACCGCACTGCTTATGGCGTCCCCGTTATCGAGACTGACATCATCGGGTACGGTAAATTGCATGCCGACAATATAGGATCCAATTTCGAGGTCAGGGCTGGAGAGACTGAAACCCTGCTCGACATCGTCGCTGGCTTGCTCGACCGCGGCGATGAAGAGATCATCGAACTCCCCCTGCTCTTCAGGCAGCACCACCAGATCAAAGCCCGTCGTAGCGGAAGCCCCCTCTTTATCGACGACCTGCACCTGCAGCGAATAGGTGCCTTCGCCAGACGTCGGCACTCCCGAGAAAGTCTTCGTCTGAGCATCGAACAGGACCCCAGCGGGAAGGTTCAGGGCTTCGTAGCTCAGCTCATCACCATCGAGATCGACAAAGACATCATCGGGAATCTTGAATACGAACCCATCTTCGAACTGGATTGTCTGGTCGTCCATCGCGTTGTTGACGAAGGGCTCGGTATTGGCCGGGTTGCTGCCATCGACCGGGCTGCCGTTGGAGATCAAGTAGACGGGTCGCGAGACCGGACCCAACGCCAGCCCCTGGGAGCTATTCGGGTCGTCGATGACCGATGCGACGAAACCGAGCGGGAGCGTGTCGTCTCCACCAAAGCTGGACGTACCGTTGAGGAAATCAGCGTAGTTGAATGCCTGTGAAACGTCGGCCGTGCCGCTCGCCCCGAGTTGCACATCGACGATCTGGAACTCCGCTGCATTGTTGGCCGGGAAGGTCTTGTCAGCCAGACGCTCCTCGACGGTATCGGCGATACCGTTCTGGTCGTTGGCGACCGGCTGATGCCCCTTGGTCATCACCACCCTGACCCATTCGCCCGCCGGGCCGCTGACGATGACGGACGGGACCGCCCCGCCATAGGTGCCTTGGCCGCCGGACGATACCCCATTGACGGACAGCTCCGCGGTCAGATTCATCGGTGCCTCGGTAATCCGCACCTGCGCTCCCGCCTGGCTGCCGTCACTCATCAACTGGCCGCTGGCCGTGCTGCCGTCGGTGAACTTGATGTAGACGTTGGAGCCGATGAGCTCTGCGCCGGAAACGCCCCCGACATCCCAGGCCGGGAGCGAGCCGGTATCGACACCCGCCGCCCCGCCCTTGTTGAAGCCGGCAATGGAGTTGGGGTCCATATCCCCGCTGAAGCCGACCACCTCGCCATTGGTGAAGCCGCCGTCGGCCGTCGCGGAGAACTTCACCAGGGCGCCCCGGAAGCCACCGTTATCATTCGGATTGGACGGATCGGGATCGGTGCCCGGCAGGAAGTAGTGCTCGTAGCCGCTGGGCTGGATGGCGCCGGTATTCCCGTCGCTGTTGATCGCCCAATCCTTGAACGCGGCGTCTCCTCCCTTGCCGTCGGGGTCGAAGACGCTATCGCCGTACAGGGCCGTGGTGACATCGAAGAAGACGGCGGCGATCTTCTTGTCGCCGGTATTCTGGACCTTGAACGAGTCGTTGCCGTAGTTCGAGTACTGAACATTGTCGTTGCCCGGTGTCACCGTCACCAGCGCCGAGCCGAGTTCGCCTTGCCCATAAGTGTCGCCGAGGTCGAGAGTGGCCGCGGCGAATATCTCCTCGATCTGCGTGGCAGGTGCCGGCGGTGTGCCCGTATCGTCGGTTTCCGTCGGCGTGATCTCGAGATAGTCATAGCTGGCATCGAAGTTCGGACCGCTGCCGATAGAGGTCTGGGTGACGCCTACCCCGAAGGTTGCGCCCTCGGTGACGATGGCCGTATTGAGCGGCCCGTCCGGTAGCGCCAGCGCCGGCAGCGCGGTCGACCCCAGCGCCTGCCCCGAGGCGTCGAGGAAGGTCATGCTGCCCGAGAAGGTCGCCACCTCGTTGGCCACGCTGGCGTCGAGCGCAATGACGACGTCGGCAATCTGCGCGACATTGACACCGCTGGGCAGGCCGAAGGCCTGCTTGGTCTGCACGCCGCCATTTTCGTAGGAGTACTCGATCTGCTGGCCGCCGCCGACATTGCCGAAGGTGACCTTCAGGTACTCGTCCTGGCTGAGGCTGACATTCATGCCGAGCTGCGAGTACTGCGCCGGCAGCGTCGGGAAGGGGTTGCCGAACTTCAGCGAAGCGCTGAAACCGCCTCCCCCGGCCACGTTGGCGTAGTAGTTGTCGTTGGCATTGTTGCCACCACCGGCATCGCCGTCAGTCGCCGCGATGATCAGGTTGCCGTCGGCAATCGTGGCGCTACCCGTCTCCTCGGCGGTGGTTCCCGAGCCCTCGGTCACGCCGTCGAAGAGTGTCTCGAGCGTATCGCCATCATTGAACTCCAGGTTGAGCGTGGATGCGTCCATATCGGTATCGTCCTCGGTAACACTGCCGGTTGCCATTGCCGATCCGGCAGCGATGGCGAAAGCGGAGTCATCGACACCGGTCAGGACGACCGTGACACGCTCCGGACCGTCATCCCGATCATCGTTGCCAACGTCCACCGTCAGTGCCCCGACGCCGTCTTCGAAGTTCACCGTACGCGTCTCGGAGGCGCCATTGACGGTCAGCGCCAGGTCGACTTCGCCACTGAAGCCCTCCGAGGCGCTCAAGCCGAAGCTCAACGAGGTCGTACCGTCATCGCCGCTCTCCACCGCCGGCTCGGCATCGAGGATGGCGAGCGTGATCTGCGGATCGGGCTGCCGGGGCAGGTCCGGCGAGGTCACGTTGAGATGCTCCCAACTGGCCTGGAAGGAGCCTACCGGGTTGCCGTAATCGGTCGAGGTCACCCCGACGGCCGTCTCTCCGTCAGGGTCGGTCAGGTTGGCCAGTACCGCAGCCGGCAGGGTTTCCGTGGCTGCCGTCGCGAAACCCTCGGTCGGCTCGGCACGCAGGCCGCCAAGAACGTTATCGTTGGCATCGAAGAGCGTCGCGATTGGCGTTACGGTGCCCGCGGCCTTGTCGATGGAGAGCGTGAGCTCGACCTTGGCGATATCCGTCAGGCCTTTCGAGGCATCGCTCAGCATCTCCTCCAGGCTGATCTTGGTGTCGATACTGCCCCTCGACCACAGCTGTACCACCGTGCCACCGTTGCCGCCGAACACCAGCTTCAGCAGCTGATTGTGGTTCTGGGTGCCCAGGCCGAAGACGATCCCCTGCTGGGCATAATTGGGCACGGTGGAGGTGTCCAGCCCCTGCGCCGCGAACGCCTCGGGGAAGGGATTATCGAAGCGTGACGAGATGTTGATCACGTTGAGAGATGCGCTGCCCAGCGCCACGTGCTTGATGAAGTCATTGGCGCTGGGGTTGGCTGCCTGGGACATATCGCCGTTGGAGGTCCATACGATCAGCTCGCCGCCTTCGACGGTCGTCACCACGGAGTCGTCCGAGACATTGCCCAGAGTGCCGTCGAACCCGCCCTCCTCGAGCGGCGATCCGGAAGTCTCGAAATCCAGCGCGAGGATGACCCCTTCGCTCGAGTAGCTGGCATAGACCGAGCTGGAGGTCACGCCGTTGCCGTTGTCGTCCCCGTCGACCACCGCATTGGCACCGACCGTGGCGGTAACGGTCCCGGTCTGCCAGCCGCCGTCCGGCGCATCGAAGGTATAGGTGGCGACGCCACTGGCGCTATCGTAGGTGGCCTGCGCGGGAGAGACCGGCGCACCACCGGCCGAGGATGACACTGTCACGTCACCGGTATCGATCTGCGCCTGCGCGATGGCGTCATCGTCGGTGTATCGAACGCTGACGACCACTTGCCCATCGCTCGCTTCCGGCGTGTCGATCGCCAAAATGCTGGCGACCGGCACGTCGCCAGCGACGGCCTGATAGATGGCTATGGCGTTGAAGCCCGGCTCGCCGGTGTCCGCTGTGACGCCAATCACGATCCTGCCGTCGGTGACGACGACGTTCTTGGTCAGGACGACCGGCTTGTCGGCGCCGCCCGCCTGGGTGAAGGCATCGAAGTTCTCAGCGAATGTCTCGCCCTGGATCGTGTAGTCGCCCTGGCGCTGTCCCGCCTGGGACTGGTAGAGCTCGGCGAAATGCAGTTCGACGACATAGACGCCGTTGGGCACGTCATAGGTGGCGGTGTACGAACCGGAGGAGGAGTCCCGATAGGTATGATAGGCGGAACCGTCGAGATCGATCCCCCCGCTATTGCTACCGGTGGTTCCCGCCTTGCCGTCGATATTGTTGCCGGTCTTGGTGTTTGGCGAGTAGTAGTCGGGATCGTCCGCCTCGAGGTCGATGCCCAGAATCGGATCGTCGCTGATCGCACCGCCGTAGGTGTGCTTGTCATCGCCTTGGAGGCTGTTGTCGATGGAGTCGCTCGTCGCACCGACATTGATGGCACGTTGCAGCGCGCCTTTGACCAGACTGTCCAGGTTCGTGACGATGAAGGCATCGGTCTCATAGGCAGCAACGCCGAGCCCCGCGGTATCGGTGTAGCTGCCGGCGGCAACGCCCACCTCGAACGAACCGCTGCTCCACGCGTTACTGTTCGGCGGTGGAGAGATCAGGTACTGGATCGTGGCCGTCCTGCCATCGTCACTGAGTCTGATCGCGTCGCTACCGGTCGCCAGCGAGACGCCGCCAGGCGTATAGCCGGTAAAGATCAGCTCATCGCCGCTGATGGACGCGACATCGATGCCGGCGTTGTCGGTCACCACCACCGTGGCCAGGATGGGGCTGTCGTTGTCGAGCGGCTGGTCGAGCGCGATCGAGACGACTTCCGGCGGTGTCGTGTCCGCGATCTCGTCGCCGAAGCCGTTGATCTGCAGGTTGTTGAAGTTGACCGGCGCCAGCGGCGCACCTTCACTGGTTTCGGCAAGAAAGCCAAAAGCCGCTCCCGATGACAGCTGGGTATCGCCATCATCGATGGTGTGCGAGCCGGTCAGCACGTCCTGCAACACCCCTTCGGGCAGGGTGAAATCCCCCAGCGGCAAATCGGTGAATTCGTCCTGATCATTGAGACGATAAGCGGCATGCAGGGCGAAGCCGTTTGCCATGTCGATTTCGAGGCGCAGTTCGATCTCGGTGGTTCCGCCAGCGGCCAGCGCCGGCAAGCCGACCTGCGCCAGGGCCTGGTAGTTGCTGTCGCCGATCTCGTAGCCGACCTCGAAACCCGGCTCGCCATTCACCTCGCCGAACACCAGGCGCACGAAGTTGGCCTGGGTGCCGTCACCGAACAGGATGCCGGTGAGCTGCCCCTCCGCCACGCCGCCTGCCGTGGGGATCCAGTTCTGCACCTGCGTGGTCGCGACCAGGCGCTGCACATCGTCGCTGGGATTGACCCCCACATGCATGGCATCACGAACGCCATTGTCCGAGCCGACCACGCTTCCGGGGACCACGTTCTTGATCTGGAAGATCGGCGCGTTGGCACCGGGAATGATATTGCCACCGTTATCGAAAAGCCCCGGGATACCCTGATCGGGATTGGCGTCCTGGTTGGGCGTCGAGCCATCCAGCGCCGCCCCCATCAGACCGGTATCTCCAAGCGTTCCCGGATAAGGCGCCTCGGTCGGTTGAAAATCCAGGACGATGGCCTTGCCAGGCGTGAGTGCGAGGCCATTGGTGGCGCTGTACTCGAAGGGGTCGTGAATATTGTCGACGCCATCGAGATCATGATCCGTCGAATCGCTGACTTCCGATCCTGCCAGCGGCACGGCGCCATTGTTCGGCTGCAGGATCTCGACCTTGGTCCCGCTGCCGCTGTAGACGGAGGCCCAGACCGAGCCACGGAATGCCGATTGGTTGTCCCAGGCGGAGAGGTCGTCACCGATCGAGGTCAGTCCCAGGGGACTGCCGGTCAACTCCAGGGTGATTCGATCGGCCGCTTTCGTCGCTCCCGAACCGCCTGCGGTCTGCATCACGCCGTTCTCGTCACGGCCCATCACGATCAGATCGCCGCCGTTGTACTGGGAGGCCAGTATCGCCCCCGACATCTTGACGTTGTCGGTATCCAGCACGGTCGAGGTGTACTCGGTCAGGCCGTTGATCGATCCGAGACCGGAATCGAGCGCGCCATCGGTGTAGCCGCCTTCCAGATAATTGCCTTCGATGGGGTTGAGCGTGGCCACCACCTCATCGAAGTCCGCGGGTATGCCAGCTTCGCCCAGCACGCTGGATCCCTGGATGCTCGACGGATTGCCGGGGTTGCCGCTGACCGGGTAGGCATTGCCATTCTCGGTGATGTAGTACAGCTCGCCCGGGGCCACGCCGATCACGCGACTCGTCAGTTGCCCGGCACCGACTCCACCGGGCGCGTTCTCGACGGTGGTGAACCAGTCGATGACCGCATCGTAATGATCCTCGGACACCAGCAGGAAAGCGTCCTCGACCCCGTCCTTTGGCGTAAACAGCAGACCGGCTTCGCCCCCGCTGGCGCGGGTGGGATTGGGGTGCCCTCCATAGACCAGGGTCAGAGGCTCAGCAAAATCCGGGTGCGTCATGCTGTAAGTCGCGGCCCCGCCCTGTCCGGCGGAGAGGATGCGTCCGGCAAGATCGTCGGAACGCGTGATTTCATGGAACTGGTCGTAATTCTTGGGGTTCCAGCCGTTCTCGAGATTGATGGTGTCGCTGCCGTTACCGTCGCCATTGTTCAGGTTGGTGGCGATGTAGCCGGCTTGCTGCGCGGTGTCCTTAGTACTGCCGTTATCCCCTGCTTCACCGATGGGCCGGCCACCCCAGCTGTTGTTGGCGCCGTTGTCGTAGGTCCAGACACGTCCGTCCTCGGTGACCTCCACGTCATAGGCGTTGCGGTATCCCGGCGAATAGATCTGCACCGGACCGTCGGGGTCGATCTTGCCGCCATTGAATCCATCG
>NZ_CALFQK010000107.1:0-46260 GCF_937921195.1 uncultured Salinicola sp. | reverse complement strand
GCAGAAATGCTCGGCAAACGACATGGTGGTCGGCTCGCCGGTGGTACCGGCGGCAACGATGGCGTCCGTGCCGTGATCGAGATGGAAATTGACCAGGCGGCGCAGCGCCTCCCAATCGATCTCGCCACCGGCTTTCATCGGCGTCGCCATGGCAACGATACTGCCTGTGATCATCTTGCAGCTCTCTCTCTGTGACCGGATGGGCGGCCGGCCGCCTTGCCCAATCGATATCGAACGACCGGAAACCGAATTGCCGGCCGGATGCACCCCGGTGCCTGAGTCATTGGCGTGCCCTCCGCAGGCCAGGCCAACGCTTCCCGGTTCCGGGCTCCAGCACGTCGGACATGATGTCGATGCGGTCATGGCGCCTGCCCAGGCGCGATTTCACGCCCCCAGATGGTACTCAGGCAGCTCCAGCGTGTACAGCCGCCAGGTTGGCTGTCGCCGCGATCGTCGCGACCTCCGGCAACCGGCAAGGTATCGGCTACCGAGCATTGACCGCCAGGATCGGCTATCGTTCGCCACTCACTTCCCGGTTTCGGAGCGCCTAATGACACTCAGCGTTGGACAACCCGTAGAAGACTTCTCCGCCGAAGCGACCGGCGACACGCCCTTCCGACTCGGCGACTATCGCGGCAAACAGGTGGTGCTCTACTTCTACCCCAAGGACAGCACGCCCGGCTGTACCACCGAGGGTGGCGACTTCCGCGACAGGATCGGCGAGTTCGAGGCCGCCAATACGGTCGTCTTCGGTGTCTCGCGGGACGGCCTCAAGTCCCACGAGAACTTCAAGGCCAAGCAGGGCTTCCCGTTCGAGCTGATCTCCGATCGCGACGAGGCGATCTGCCGCCAGTTCGACGTGATCAAGCTCAAGAAGATGTACGGCAAGGAGCACCTGGGCGTCGAGCGCAGCACCTTCCTGATCGACGCCGACGGCAAGCTCGCCCGCGAGTGGCGCGGCGTCAAGGTCCCGGGCCACGTCGACGAGGTGCTCGCCGCGGCTCAGGAGCTCAATCGCTGAAGATAATTGGGCCGCACCGCATCAAGCCCGGCGACATGTCAGCCGCGGGCCGCCAATAAGGCGGTCCGCGGCCGAACACAACCATGCCACGACCTCCCATTACCCTGTCCCTTCCGAGCCCCCTTGCACCACCGAGAGTCAATTTCGTTCAAGACACTCAGACGGATCTCTTTGATAGTTGCTCCAATCACGGTCACCAATCTCCCGATCACTCACTACGGGCCGGGTGACAGCTCTCAATCGATCGTGAGACGACCGGATGGAACCAATGGAAGCTACAGGGAAAGCAAGGAAACAGGCCATGCTACACCGGGTTCAATCTGCGCACACCGCACTGCCTGGCGCTCATCTCATCGAGATCCAGTCGGATCGACGATTCCCCCGTCACTCGCACGACGAGTACGGCATCGGCGTGATGCTCGACGGCGGACACGTCTCGTGGAGTGGCCGCGGAAGCGTCGAGGCAGGCCCGCGTCACGTGATTACGGTCAATCCCAGCGAGCTTCACGACGGTATCCCGATAGGCGGTTCTGCGCGCCGCTGGCGCATGCTGTTCGTCACTCCGGACCTGATCGAGAACACCCTCGGCACCGAGCTGGCCTCGCGTGAATTTCGCCATCCGACGATGATCGACCCCGCCTTGACCAGGCGCCTACTCCACGGCATGGCGGATATCCCCAACAGCGTTCCCGACGAGATCACGGAAATCATCGGCGATCTGTTCGGCGCGCTGCTCGACACGTCGCTTCCGATACCAACGGCCGCCCCTCCTTCATCCGCGGTTCAGCGAATGCTGGAACGACTTCATGACGACCCGCTCGACGCCCCAGCGCTCTCCGAGCTGGCCCGCATCGCCGAGCTGACGCCCTACACCGCGCTGCGCCGGTTCCGGCGCGAAGTCGGCACCACTCCCCATGCCTATCTCAAACAGCGCCGCGTGCGCCTGGCCTGCGCAGCAATCAGCCGAGGCACCTCCCTGACGGAAGCCGCTGGCGCGGCCGGGTTTGCGGATCAGAGCCATATGACACGGGCTTTCGTGCACCAATTGGGCGTGACGCCTGGTCAGTGGCGTGGTTGATTCATCGCCCTCTGAACATCGGAACTCATCTCACCATGACCCTCGAATTTCTGCTGACCGCCCTCATCGTTGTGGTGCTGCCAGGCACCGGCGTGCTCTACACACTGGCCACGGGATTGGGACGAGGCGCACGCGCTGCCATGCTCGCCGCGCTGGGCTGCACACTGGGCATCGCGCCCCAACTACTGCTGGCCACGCTGGGCCTGACGGCCATCCTGGAAAAGAGCGGCACCCTTTTTCAGGCAATGCGCATCGCGGGAACGCTCTATCTGCTATTCATGGCGTGGCAGGTATGGCGGGCGCAGGGAGTGATGGCCGTCGATAGTCAGCACTCGCCTCGCGGTGGCCTGGCGCTGATCGGCACGGGCATCTGGCTCAACCTGCTCAACCCCAAACTGGGTCTATTCTTCCTCGCCTTCCTGCCCCAGTTCGTACCGGTCGACAGCGCCGACGCACGTAGCGATTTTCTCCTTCTCGGCTTGGTGTTCGTGGTCATGACATTGATCGTGTTCATTGGCTATGGACTGATGGCGGCTTGGGTCCGCGATCATGTCATCGGCAGGCCACGAGTGATGGCATTCATTCGCTATGGCTTTGCTGCCGCTTTCGTACTGCTGGCCCTGCGTCTCGGTTTCGAAAGACTCTGACCCCGCCAGCGCAGCGAAAGAGAGATTGCGCGGCTCAGCCGCCCGCGGAGGTGCCTTATCCCGTTCCTGCGCGGCTTCACCCACGCGTCACGCCTCGGCCTGGACCGACTCCCCTCGCGGCCAGGCCTGCACCAGCGCCTTGATCAGGGTCGCCAGCGGAATGGCGAAGAACACCCCCCAGAACCCCCACAGCCCGCCGAAGAACAGCACCGCCAGGATGATCGAGACCGGGTGCAGGTTGACCGCTTCCGAGAACAGGATCGGCACCAGCACGTTGCCGTCGAGCGCCTGCAGGATGGCGTAGGCCACCAGCACGTAGAAGAACTGGTCGCCGACGCCGAAGTGGAAGCCGGCTACCGCCGCGACGGGCAGCGTCGCCACCGCGGCGCCAATGTAGGGCACCAGCACCGACAGGCCCACCATCAGCCCGAGCAGTGCCGAATAGGGCAACCCGAACGCCCAGAAGACGATGAAGGCCACGCTGCCGACGATGATGATCTCGATCGTCTTGCCGCGCACGTAGTTGGCGATCTGGTCGTCCATCTCCTGCCAGATGCGAGTCATCAGCGTACGCTTGCCGGGTAGCATCGACAGCATGAAATCGACCAGCCGCTCGCGGTCCTTGAGCATGAAGAAGACCAGAATCGGCACCAGCACCAGATAGATGATCACCGCCATCAGGTTGCCCAGCGACGCCAGCGAGAAGGTCAGCGCGCGCTGACCGAGCTGTGACGCCTGGTGACCCGCCGTGGCGATCCAGCCCTGGACCTGGTCCGGGGTGACGATGGTGGGGTATCTGGCCTGCATTTCTCCCAGCCAGCGCTGGCTGCTGGCGAACATGTCGGGGGCCTCCCTCACCAGTTCGACCAGCTGGTTCCAGACCAGCGGCATCACGATCAGCGCCAGCGCCAGCAGCGCGCCCACGAACAGCAGGAAGACCAGCCCCACCGCCAGCAGTCGCGGCAATCCGCGCCGTTCCAGCCAGGCCACCACGCCCTGCAGCAGAAAGGCGACCACCAGCGCGGTAAAGAACGGAGCCAGCGCACCGCCGAGCCAGATGACGATGGCAAAGCCGCCGATCAGCAGCGCCAGCAGGACGATGGCCTCCTCGTCGGACAGGTACCGCTCGAACCAGTTACGCAGGATGCCCTTCAAACTCATGCTCGCGCCTCTCCATCGGCTTTACGCAGCCAGTAGCGATACACACCCGACTTCTCTTCGCGCCCGACCAGCGCATGTCGGCTATGCTCGACGAAACTTTCGAAATCCCGCCACGAACCGGCGTCCGTCGCGATCACCTCGAGCAGCTGCCCGGCCTGCATGCCCGCCAGCGCCTGCTTGGCTTTCAGCAGCGGCAACGGGCAGCTCAGGCCGGAGGCATCCAGTCGACGATCCGGCTGTTGAGACATGACATACCCCAGATTGATTGAAAAGAGGCCCGCTGGCGCGACAAGCCCGCCACGACGGCTGTTGCAACGCCCGGTTTTTCCAGGGTCTGTTCACACTCTCCACGCGTCGTATAGTGTGAACAGGCCCTAGGCAACGTCTGCGACAAGCTGCGGTCGAACGCATGATAGCGCAGACCACCATCGGCCACCCCGGCTTCAGCCTGAATGAGGATCGAGATCGTCAGCATGAAACGTCAACGACTGGCATCATTCAAGCGGCGCCTGCTGGCCGTTTCACTGCTTTCCGCGGGACTGGCCGGCACCCTGCCGACCGCGCACGCCCAGCAAGGCTATCAGCTCCCGGATCTCGGCAGTACCAGCGCCGCCGTCACGTCCAACGACGAGTATCGTCTGGGTCGTGCCTGGCTGCGTCAATTCCGCGCCCAGACCGATCCGTGGCAGGACCCGATCACCCAGACCTACGTCCGCTCGATGCTGGCCAAGCTGGTGCCCTACAGCGGGGTCAACGAGCGACTCGTGGTGACGATGGTCGACAGCCGCCTGCTGAACGCGTTCGCCGTACCCGGAGGGGTGGTCGGGGTCAACGCCGGCCTGTTCGCCACCGCGCCCGACGAGGGTGAGTTCGCCTCGGTGCTGGCACACGAGCTGGGGCATCTGGCCCAGCGCCACTACGCCCGGCGCATGGAGCGGGTGGAGGAGACGCAGCTGCCCACCATGGCGGCGATGCTGGCCGGGATGATCTTCGCGGCAGGCGGTGGCGGTGGCGCGGGCATCGCCGCGATGATGGGCTCGCAGGCGGCGTTCATCCAGGATCAGCTCGCCTACTCCCGCCGGTTCGAACAGGAGGCCGACCGCGTGGGCCTCAACGCCATGGCCAAGGCCGGTTACGACCCGCAGGCGATGCCGGAGATGTTCCGCACGCTGCAGAAACTCGCCGCACTCCAGGGCGGCAATCCCCCCGAGTTCCTGCTGACCCACCCGGTCACCGAATCGCGGATCAGTGACACCCAGGCCCGGGCCGACCAGTTGCCCTCGCCGCCACACCGGGACGACCCGACCTACGCCATGATCCGCGGGCGAGCATTGCTGATGCTCAACCGGGATAACCCGACCCAGGCGATGACGGCGCTTCGCCAGGACGATCCGCCGCCGGCCGCCGTCCGCTATCTGCAAGCGCTCACCGATGCACAGCAGGCGCGTCCCGACGCGGCGCTGAAGACCCTCGATGAGCTTGCCAGAGATTATCCCGACCTTTCGATGATCCCCGCCACCGCCGCCCAGGTCGCCTACGACGCCGGGCGCCACCCGGACGCACTGGCGAGGGCACGACACATCCTGCGGCTGTCTCCCGGCTATTATCCGGCGCAGTGGGTGCAGGCGGAGACACTGGTGCAGACGGCGCCGGCGCAGGCGTTCGACGTGCTGCGAGCGATGAGCGAGCAGTATCCGGAGGATCCCAACGTGTTCGGCCTGCTCTCCGAGGCGGCCGGCCGCACCGGCCGCGATGCCTGGGGCCAGCTGGCCCGCGCCGAGCAGCTCCAGCTCGAGGGTCGCATCGACACCGCCATTCGTCAGATCGATTCCGCCGAAAAAGTCGCCAAACAGAGTGGCGACTACGCCATGGCTAGCCGCATCGAGCAGCGACGCAAGGATTTCCTCGGCTACCGGGACACCATGCGGAGCTTCTGACCGAGCGGTCTCAGGCTGGCGCGCCAGCCTGCCCCTCGAGATGTGCCACGACCGCATCGCAGAACACCATCGGATCGATCACCAATCTGCCGAGCGGTTTCGGCGCGGCGGCATTCTGCGCGATCACGATGTCACGCGCCGGATTGACGTAGATGAGCTGGCCGTGAATTCCCCTCGCGGCGAAGGCGCGATCCCGGCGCGAGGGTTCCGTCCAGGCAGTCCACCACATGTAGCCGTATTCCAGTGGCGATTGGCCTCCGACGAGAGTGGTGGGTCGCGTGGCGGCGTCGATCCACCCCTCGGGTAGCAGCGGTTGGCCGTCGATCCTGCCGCCGTCGAGCATGAACTGGCCGAAGCGTGCGTAATCCCTCAAGGTTGCCGCGATGCCGCTACCGCCGATCTCGACGCCGTCGGCGGACTCCAGCCACCAGCGGGCATCGCTCTCCATGCCGTAGGGCTGCCACAGTTTCTCCGAGAGATAGTCGGACAGCGGTCGGCCAACGGCTCGCCGAACCAGTTCGGCGAGAATCTGCGTCTCGCCGGTGCTGTAGTTATGGAGCGTCCCCGGTCGGGCGGCGCGGGGCAGCGCTGCCATCACCTTTATCGCCCCGCCCGGCCGCTGGGCGACCTGCGCCTTCAGCAGCGCGCGACGATCGGATCGGGGATCGGTGTAGGTCTCGTTCCAGGCGACGCCGGACGCCATCATCAGCAGGTCGCGCAGGCTGACGCCCTCGTAGGCGCTTCCCGCCAGCGCCGGTACGTAATCGGTCACCCGCGAGGAGAGGCCCTCGGGGATCAGACCGTCCCGGATCGCCATGCCGGCCAGCGTCGAACAGATGGACTTGGCCACCGACATCGACATCCAGCGGGTATCGCGCCGATTGCCGCGCTGGTAGGTCTCATGAACGATCTCGCCGTGGCGGAGCACCAGCAGACCGGTGACACTGTTCAGCGCCAGGTAGTCGTAGAGATCGTAGGCGTCGCCGTTGGCGCTGGCGATCACGCCATCGAGGCTCGCCGGCGCCTGCCCGAGCGGACGCGGCGAAGCGCCAGCGGCGATGATTCGAGTGGGAAACAGGCGGTCGATATTGCGAAAGGTGTTCACCGCCAGATCGGGGGTCAGACGGCCGCTGTAGGCCTGCTCGATGTCACCGATCGGCTCGTCGGCATGATGGTAGATGGCGCTCGAGCAGGACGGCTCGAGGCGAGACGCGTCGGCGGGACGGGCAAAACCTGGCTGGAGCGAACTGGACGTCATGAGAGCTCTCCTGAGGGAATCCTCAATCAGTAACACAGCCACGCGAAGACGTGCATCGATTTGTCGGCGAAGAGGGGAACCGCTGAAATGGTGGGTCGTGTAGGATTCGAACCTACGACCAATTGGTTAAAAGCCAACTGCTCTACCAACTGAGCTAACGACCCGAAACGTGCCACCGACAGCGGGCGCTGCGCAGTGATGCCGAAACGGCGAGGGGGAGATCGATGGTGGGTCGTGTAGGATTCGAACCTACGACCAATTGGTTAAAAGCCAACTGCTCTACCAACTGAGCTAACGACCCGAAACGTGCCACCGACAGCGGGCGCTGCGCAGTGATGCCGAAACGGCGAGGGGGAGATCGATGGTGGGTCGTGTAGGATTCGAACCTACGACCAATTGGTTAAAAGCCAACTGCTCTACCAACTGAGCTAACGACCCCTTCCGACTGGGCGCACATATTACTCATAAGCCTCGGAGCAGGCAAGCGTTTTTTCCCGCCCCGAGGCCGCTGGCGCAACGCCGGAATCAGGAGTCCTGGCGACGCGGACGACGCGGTTTCTTCATCGCCGTCACCGGACGACGCTTGTTCTTGTCGCGACTCCAGCGATTTTTCTCGTCCGGCGTCAGCTCGGGCACCTTGCGCGGTTCGAGACCGGCGAGGTTCGACAGCTCGTCGATCTCGTCCTGGGTCATCTCGGTCCACTCGCCGGCCTTGGCCCGCTTGTCGAGGAAGATATTGCCGTAGCGAACCCGCTTCAGGCGGCTCACGGTCAGCCCCTGGGACTCCCACAGCCGCCGAACTTCCCGGTTGCGCCCCTCCAGGATCACGACGTGGAACCAGGTGTTGATACCCTCGCCGCCAAACTCCTGGACGTCGGAGAAGCGTGCCGGACCATCCTCGAGCATCACACCCTCGACCATGGCGACCACGTGCTCGCGCTTCACTTCCCCCATGACGCGGACGGCATATTCGCGCTCGATCTGGTGCGAGGGGTGCATCAGCCGGTTGGCCAGTTCACCGTCGGTGGTGAACAGCAGAAGCCCGCTGGTATTGATGTCGAGGCGGCCGATCGCGATCCAGCGTTCGCCCTTCAGTCGCGGCAGGCGTTCGAACACGGTCCGCCGCCCCTCCGGATCCTTGCGCGTGCACAGCTCGCCCTCCGGCTTGTTGTACATGATGACCCGGCGAGGTACCTCCTCGACGGCGCGCAGGTTGATGGCCCGGTCGTCCAGCGCCACGCGGTCGCGCGACCCGACACGATCGCCCAGCTTGGCGACCTGGCCGTTGACCTTGATCCGGCCGGCGCTGATCGCGGTTTCCATTTCGCGTCGCGAGCCATATCCGGCGCGCGCCAGCACTTTCTGCAATTTCTCGGTATTGGTATCCGTCATGATGCTTCATTGCCTCATCGGCTAGTCGCCACCTCCCGCCCGGCCTGTCGGCAGTTCGGTTCGAGGCGACTTCAGGTGTCCGTGTCCGTTCCATGCTGGTCCGAATCGGTGCCGCTATCCGGCACCTCCGATTCATCCCGACGTCTGCGGGCACGTTCGGCCAGTCGCGCCTCGAGCTCGGCAAAACTCGGCGACTCGCCGGGGGACGCCATCTCGGCGTGTTCGTCAGTGTCGGACTCAGGTTCCGACGTTGCCGATACCTCTTCCCAACCGGCCGGTGTGTCGTCGAGCGGTGCGGTGTCATCGACACCGGCTTCGGCATCGCTCTCGCCCGTCTCGTCAGCGCCGGGCCCGACATCGGGAGCGACGCCATCGGGCACATCGGCGAACGGCTGGTGCATGGCCGTTTCGAACGTCTCGAAGGACTTGAGTTCATGCATCGGCGGCAACGAATCCAGCGTCTGCAGCCCCAGGTCATCGAGAAACGCCCGGGTGGTGGCGTAGACCGCCGGCCGTCCCGGCACGTCGCGATGGCCGACGACCCGGATCCAGCCCCGCTCCACCAGCGTGCGCATGATCGAGCTGCTGACCGCCACGCCGCGCACCTCCTCGATGTCCCCACGGGTGACCGGCTGGCGGTAGGCGATCAGCGCCAGCGTCTCGAGCAGTGCCCGCGAGTAGCGTTGCGGTTTCTCGTCCCACAGCCGCGACACCCAGGGCGAATAGCGCTGACGGATCCTGATCTGGTAACCCGAGGCCGACTCCTGCAGCTCCAGCGCGCCGCCGGCCGCCAATCGCTCGGACAGCTTATTTAGCGACTCGCGAAGCGCGGCGCGGGCCGGCGGCTGCCCCGAATCGAACGGGCCGTCGCCGAACAGCGCCTCGATCCGCTCCAGCGAGAGCGGCTCACCGGCGGCCAGCAGTACCGCTTCCAGAATCTCGTCCAGCGCTGGGATCACGTAAGGGTCGGTCAGGCGGTTCATGCCCGGGTCTCGCCGTCGCCGTTATCGGATTCATCGACGCCTGTCGCCGACGCGGACGTTGCGGCCTCGAAAGCCGGCTCGCCCTCGATGTCGCCATCGTCGCCTGCGGCACAGTCCTCGATCGCCAGCCTGGCACGCAGGTGTATTGGCGAGAGCGGCGCATTCTGCACGATTTCGATCATCGACTCACGCGCTAATTCGAGAATCGCCATGAAGGTGACGATGACCCCGGCGCGACCCTCGGAAAGGTCGAACAGCGCCTCGAACGGCGTGTAGCGATCGGCGTTCAATTTGGCCATGATCGAGAGCATCCGCTCGCGGGTCGAGAGCACCTCGCGACTGATCCGATGGGACTGGCGCAGATCGGCCCGCTTGAGCATGCCGCCGAGCGCGCCCAGCAGATCGTTCAGCGATACGTCGGGATGGACCACCCGCGGCTCGAGTTCCGGCAGCGCCGCCTGCGCCGGATACCAGTCGCGCCCCATGCGCGGCAGCGCGTCGAGTTCCTCGGCGGAGAGCTTGAGCTGTTCGTACTCCTGCAGACGCCGGATCAGTTCGGCCCGCGGATCGGCTTCCTCGTCCTCGTCGTCGCCCTTGGGCGGCCGTGGCAACAGCGTGCGCGACTTGATCTCGGCGAGCATCGCGGCCATCACCAGATACTCGCCGGCCAGGTCGATCTCCATCGCCTGCATCAGATCCACGTACTCGACGTACTGATGGGTGATGGCGGCGACGTTGATGGCCAGGATGTCGAGATTCTGCCGCCGGATCAGATAGAGCAGCAGATCGAGCGGCCCCTCGAAGGTCTCGAGGAAGACCTTGAGCGCTTCCGGCGGGATATAGAGATCCTGCGGCAGCTCGGTCAGGCGCTCGCCGTTGACCCGGACCACGAAGTCGAGTGGCAGCTGCCCCGACGGCGACGCCTCGGCGGCATCGGGTCGTTCGGATTCGATCACGCTCACGCCGCCTCCCGGATCATGACTGGACAATAATCGCAGTCTAACAAGGCAGGCAACGATGGCCTATCGACACGACGTCGACGGACCCACAGTGGAGACGTCGCCATCGTCGGATATCAGGCGGGTTGGCGCGAAAATCGCCGGTAGGTGAATTCGTCGTCTCGGCTCGAATCGATGATCGCCAGCGTCTGGATCTCGTCGTGGTAGGGAGAGAGCTCGCAGACCGGGTCCATCTGGGTGGCGTCGCCGGTCAACATCAAGGCCTGGCAGCGACAGCCGCCCCAGTCGATCTCGCGCCGGTCGCAGCTCTGGCAGGCGTCCGGCATCCAGTCGGTACCGCGATAGGCGTTGAAGGCGGGGCTGTGCTGCCAGATATCGCCCAGCGAATGCTCGCCCACGTTCCAGAACTCGAGGCCGGGGATCGTCTCGGCGGCGTGGCAAGGCAGCACCTTGCCCGCGGGCGTGACGTTGAGCGACTGTCGGCCCCAGCCGTTCATGCAAGGCTTGGGCAGCCGCGCATAGTAATCCGGCACCACGGCGTCGATCACCAGCTTGCCCTTGAGCCGCCCGCGGGCCGCCTCCACCAGATCCAGCGCCTCCATCACCTGTTCCCGCGGCGGCATCAGCGCGCCACGGTTCTGAAGCGCCCAGCCGTAATACTGCGCATGCGCGATCTCGAGGCGCCGCGCGCCGAGTGCCAGCGCCAGCTCGACCAGATCGGGGATCTGATGCAGGTTGGCGCGATGGATCACAGTGTTGAGCGTCAACGGCAGCCCGACGTCGGTCACCTCGCGAGCGAAGGCCAGCTTCTTGTCGAAGGCGCCGGGCAGGTTGGCGATATGATCGTTGACCTCCGCCGTCGCACCCTGCACCGAGAGCTGGACGTGATCGAGCCCGGCGTCGGCCAGCGCTTCGAGACGCGCGCGACCGATATTGACCCCGGCCGTGATCAGGTTGGAGTAGAGGCCGTGTTCGGCGCAGCTCGCCACCAGCGCTTCCAGATCCTGGCGCAACGCCGGCTCGCCACCGGAAAGATGCACCTGCAGCACGCCGAGCTCGGCCGCCTCGGCGAAGACCCGCTGCCAGGTCTCGGTATCGAGCTCCTCGCGCTTGCGGGTCAGTTCGACCGGGTTGGAGCAGTACGGGCACTGCAGCGGGCAGCGATGGGTCAGTTCCGCCAGCATGCCAATAGGGGGTGGCTGCATCGAGGGCGACTGACGCGCTTCCGACGGGGTATTCATGTCACTTCCAGGACGTTCTTGGTGATCAGGTCGGCGAGCATCGCGCGCACATCGACGAGTATGCGCTCGCGGGGCGCCGCGAAGGTTTCAGCCAGATCGTCGACGATGGCGGCGATATCGCGCTCGCCGTCGACGCGGGTGAGCACCTGCTGGGCGATGGGATCGAGCTGGAACACCCGCTCCGGCGCCAGCAGCACCCAGCCACCGCGGGCCTTGTCCTCGCGCAGCCGCACACCGCGCGGGATCTTCACCACGTCGGATTCGTGAAGACCGGGCACGCCGCCGGCGTCGCCATTGCTATGGGTATCGGCACTCATCGGGCATGCCTCCCGTGGTCATTCAGGCCGTCACCTTCGATCTCCTGCCCTTCGACGCCGCTGCCCCAGGCGCCCGGCGGCACCTGGCCCGCGGACTTCGAGCCGGAACCGACATAGGCGTGCTGAAGCGCATCGAGCATCGCCCACAGCACGCTGCACTTGAAGCGCAGCGCATCGATCACCGCCTGCTGCTGGTCGGCGCGCACCGCGTGGCGCTTGACGTAGTCGAGCGCCATCTCGGCATCCCGCGGCGCCTGGGTCAACCGCGGCTCGAAGTAGGAGAGCGTCTCGCGGGAGACGAAATCGTAGTGTTCGAGCATGCCGCGCACGCGCTGGCCGATCACCATCGGCGAGAACAGCTCGGTCAGCGACGAGGCGATCGCCTCCAGCAGCGTCCGGTCGCGCACGAAGTGGGTGTAGGCCTCCACGGCAAAGCGCGTCGCCGGGAGGATGCCGCGGGTCGAGACGACCAGCTCCCGCGACAGGCCGAGCCCGTCGGTTAGCTTCAGCCAGCGCTCGATGCCGCCCTCGCCCGGCGCTTCTCCGTCATGGTCGACCAACCGCGAGCGCCAGGTGCGGCGCAGTTCGGGATCGTCGAGTCTCGCCATCAGCGAGGCGTCCTTGATCGGGATCATCGCCTGGTAGTAGTAGCGATTGAGCGCCCAGGCCTGGACCTGGCGCTTGTCGAGCTCGCCGTTCTGCAGCATCAGCTGGAACGGATGACGATGGTGATAGCGCGTCTCGCCGACCTCGCGCAGGCGTGCTTCCAGCGCCTCCATGCTCAGCGGCTCGATGAGATCCGGATGATTCTCGAAAGAGAGGCTCAACAGCTCAGCTCCATGCCGTCATGGGCGATCTCCCAGCCGGCGCGCTCGGCGGCCCGACGCTCCGGAGAGTCCGCGATCAACACCGGGTTGGTGTTGTTGATGTGGACGAAGACACGCTGGCCCAGCGAGAGTTCGGCCAGCGCGGCGATGCTGCCGTCTTCACCGGACATCGACATGTGGCCCATGCGTTGCCCCGTCTTGTGGCCGACGCCCGCCCGTACCATTTCATCGTCCCGCCACAGGGTGCCATCGAACAGCAGCAGGTCGGCACCGTCGAGGCGCGCGGCGAGTGCCGGAGTCATCGCCGCACAGCCGGGAATGTAGAACGCACGCTTGTCATTGCCGATCAGCTCGACGCCCACCGTGCTCTCGCCTTCGATGCCGATCTCGACCCGGTCGCCCTCGAGATAGAGCGCGGTCTTGCCCGGCACCGCGAACAGCCGGGCTTGCAGGCCCTCGAGCAGCGCAAAGGGCTGATCCAGGGCGATCGATTCGCGGCTGACGTGGTCGGGGTTCAGCACCTCGAAGATCGGACTGCCGCGCAGGACATCCTGAATCATCGGCGTTGCCAGCAGTCGGAACGGCGAGCTCTCGCGCAGATTGAGCAGCCCGCCAATGTGATCGACGTCGGCATTGGTCAGCAGCACGCTGGCGATCGGCGTATGCCGTCGACCCACGCGCGGATGCAGTGCCGGCGTCTGTTGAATCTGCTTGAGAATGTCGGGCGCGCAGTTAATCAGCGCCCAGTTTTCGCCGTCGACACTGACGGCAATCGAGGATTGGGTCCGTGGCGTGACGCGTGGGTCGCCCTCCCAGACCAGGCGGCACACGTCGCAGCGGCAGTTCCACTGAGGCGAACCGCCACCGGCGGCCGCCCCCAGTACGCGCAGCTGCAGGGCAGCGCCGCCGCGCGTGTCTTGCTGTTGGCTCAAAATTCAGCGGGCATGTAGTCGTTGATTTCCATGCCGACGCAGATTTCCTTCACTTCCGGGGTTGTCCAGCTCATGGGGAGCTCCTTGATCTTCGGTTTGGGGTGAGCGCTCGAACGAGCGGCACTTCATTCTAGCCAAAGGGCGCGATTGGCCCAATGCTTTTATTAGCAAGAAAACGATTCTACCCTTCGGCGCCTGCCGTGTCCGCCGTGCGATAACGCCCGACATAGTCGAACAGCTTCTCGTCGACCCGCCAGTGGCGTCCGGTCTTGCGGCCGATGACGAAGTCCGGCGCGCGTAGGCGCCCCGCTTCGGCAGCCGCCTGCTCGGCCGAGCCGGGCCGCCAGCCACTGCCCGGTGCGCGCAGATGCTGGCGGAGAAAGACGCGCGCGAACACATGCTGCTGCGCCGGCGTGTCGAGCCCGAACCACTCGTCCAGCGTCTCGCCATCCTCGTCGTGGTAGGTCACCTTGAGCCGCGGCACGCCGCGCCCGTTGGTGGTCGCCTCGAGCTGCATGCCACTCACCCGCAGCACCTTGGCGTGACGCAGCTTGAGCGCATCGCGCAGCTTGTCGTCCGGGTCGACCAGGCGCTCGCCGCAGTGGCCGCAGGCACGCGCGGCGATATCGTTCTCGCCCCCGCACTGCTCGCACACCTTGAAGCGAAAACGGAACGTGCATTGATGTCGACTCTCCACGGCGCCCGACTCCGCGCCGGCATCGACCTCCTTCTCCGGGTTTGACCTTCCGCTTTTCGCGCAGTCTTGGGCGCGTGTAGAGAGCGCGGGGCTTTGGCCGCGTGTGAAAAGAAGCCCTTGACAGCGCCGACCATGATGTTCGATCACAAGATCGCCGTCGCGCTTGCCCCAGAAGGTATTGGCGAAGCCGCATTCGGGGCATTCGACCTGCACCGGTTCGCTTTCGCCGTCCGGGCGCGCCTGGGCAATCTCCGGCGCGTAGAGGTCCCACGGATTGCCGGCGTAGTCGAGGATCAGGCAGTCGGTCTTGCCCGGCGAGAGCCGCAGGCCGCGGCCGACGATCTGCTGGTAGAGGCCCACCGATTCGGTCGGGCGCAGAATGGCGATCACATCCACATGGGGGGCATCGAAGCCCGTGGTGAGCACGGCAACGTTGACCAGGTACTTGAGCTCGCGGGCCTTGAACGCGGCAATCAGGCGCTCCCGCTCCACCCCCGGCGTCGCCCCGGTCACCAGCGCGCTCTCCTCCGGCGGCAACAGCCCCAGCACTTCCTCGGCGTGGGCGACGGTGGCGGCGAAGATCATCACGCCCTCCCGGTCCCGGGCTCGCTCGATCACGTCATCAACGATCCGCGGCGTGGCGCGATTGCCCTGCACCACGCCATTCAGATCGCGCTCGGCGAACTGGCCGTTGCGCTGCGGCATCAATCGGGAGAAGTCGTAGAACGCCAGGGCACCATCGATGCGCCTGGGCTCGGCGAGGTAGCCCTGACGCACCATGACACGCAGCGGCTGCTCGAACACGCAGTCGCGGAAGAACGCCTCCTCAGGCCCTTTCACCATGCCGTGGTAGTGGCGGTGATAGAGAAAGCCCTCGCCGAGCCGATAGGGCGTTGCCGTCAGCCCCAGCACCTTGAGGCTGGGTCGCGCCTCGCGCAGCCGTGCGATCACCCTCTCGTAGGAGGAAGCGCTGCGTCGGCGTTCGCTCTCGGCCTTGCCGGCGCCGCGGGCCAGCGCCTCTTTGGAAATCGATAGGCGATGGCATTCGTCGATCACCAGCAGCGTGAACTCGCCGGTGGCGAAATCATCCAGTCCGTTGACCACGGACTGCACCGAACCGAACACCACCTGGCGCCCGCTCTCCTTGCGCCCCAGCCCGGCGCTGAAGATATCCGCCTCCAGGCCGTAGGCCAGGTACTTGGCATGGTTCTGCTCGACCAGTTCACGCACATGGGCCAGTACCAGCACGCGACCGCGGGCGCGCCGGGCCAGTTCGGCGATGACCAGGGACTTGCCGCTTCCCGTCGGCAACACGACCACGGCCGGATCGTCACTGCCACGGAAGTGCGCGATGACGTTATCGACGGCTTGCGTCTGGTAGGGGCGAAGTCGAGGGGCGGGATTGGTCGAGGCGGGTCTGGACATGAGCGGCATGGTACTCAGGTCGCGCGGCCGAGGGAACGGCTCGATCGCGGCCTACGGCACAGCACTTTGACTGCAGCGATCAAAGACGCGCGCCCACTCCCTCTACATCTTTAGTTGAATTGCCATTAATGATCGATTCGATCAAATTGTCAATCGTTTCGATCATCTGGAAGCGCTGAATAAATCGGCAAGCGGTGGTGTAAAGCACAAGGCGTACGGAGCACAGGCTCGAAGCGAAGCGGCACCGCACAAGAAGTGATTTGCTCGCGCAGGCATTTATGCAGGGTTTCCCTAGCGAACCACTCGCCACGCATGGCGCACGGGAGTCAACCCATGAAACTGCTCGCCACGATCCAGAAGGTCCCCGGAGGCCTGATGGTGGTTCCCCTCATCTTCGGTGCCGCGCTCAATACCATCGATCAGCTTCACCTGTCCTGGATCACCGCGATCCTGCAGTGGCTGGGGGCAGGGCAAACCGACAGCGGCCAGTACGAATTCCTGCGTATAGGCGGTTTTTCCCAAGAGTTGTTCAAGGATGGCGCGCTGGTACTGATCGCGCTGTTCCTGTTCTGCTCCGGTAGCCAGATGAACCTGCGCGTGGGGGGCAAGGCGCTCAAGAAAGGCGCCCTGCTGGTCACCGCCAAATACCTGACCGGTTTGGCGGTGGGCGTGGGCCTGGGGCTGATGTTCGATCCGATCGACGGCCTGCTGGGTCTTTCGACGGTGGCGATCATCGCCGCCATGACCAACGGCAACGGCGGCATGTATGCGGCCTTGACCAGCCAGTACGGCAATCGCTCGGACACTGGCGCGGTGGCGATCCTGTCACTCAACGATGGCCCGTTCTTCACCCTGATGTCGCTGGGTCTGCTGGGCTCCCAGTTCCCGGTGATCGCCTTCATCGCCGTGCTACTGCCGATCGCGCTGGGGATGCTGCTGGGCAATCTCGATCGAGACATCCGCACCTTCCTCAAGCCCGGCGAGATACTGCCGGTCCCCTTCTTCGCCTTTGCCCTGGGCGCCAACATGAACCTGGCGGCCTTCTTCAATCCCGAGGTCGTGGGCGCCGGTCTGCTGCTGGGGGTCATGACCACGATTCTCACCGGTGGCGCGGGTATCCTGGTGTTCCGGCTGTTCCGCGAGCCCAGTGTCATCGCGCCGGTGTCCGAAGCGACCACGGCAGGCAACGCCGCCGGCACGCCGGCCGCCATCGCTGCCGCGGCGGCGGTGGCCGCCAACTCGGGCATGATGAGCGCGGCCGAGGCGCAGAGCTATCACGACCTGGTCAACATCGCCACGTCGCAGATCTCGATCGCCACGTTGACGACCGCCATTCTGGGGCCGATCGCCGTGATGCTGGTCGACCGCTGGCAAAAGAGGCGCGGTATCGACGGCACCCTCGAGGACGAACCCCATCGCCGTGCCGACGAGGACCTGAATACGGCGCGCAACGGTTGAGCGACGTCACGTCGATATCGTGGCATGCTGAAACCCAAGCTATTCCCTGGCGGCGCGAAAGCGCCGTCAACCTGGAGCCTGCATGAAAACCTCTCTGCTCTACGGCAAGGGTGAGCTGGCACTCGACTTGCCGGACGACGCTTTCGTCGTCGAACCGCCGACGCAACATGCCATGGTGAATCCCGAGGCCGGGGTTCGCGAAGCGCTCGAGACGCCGATCGGCACCCCACCGCTCAAGGAGATGGTCAAGGCCAGCGACCGCGTCGCCATCGTGATCAGCGACATCACCCGGCCTACGCCCAACCACCTGCTGGTGCCGCTGCTGATCGAAACGCTCGATCACGTGCCGCACGAGAATTTCGTCATCATCAACGGCACCGGCACCCACCGCGACCAGACGGTCGAGGAGCTCCGCGGCATGCTGGGCGACTGGGTGGTGGATCACATCGAGATCATCAACAACCACTGCGACAACTACGATGAACTGGTCAACGTCGGCGACAACAGTTTCGGCTGCCCTTCCTGGCTCAACCGTCGCTGGGTCGAGGCCGATTTCCGTATCGTCACCGGCTTCATCGAACCCCATTTCTTCGCTGGCTTCTCCGGCGGACCCAAAGGGGTGATGCCGGGCATCGCCGGGCTCGAAACCATCATGACTTTCCATAATGCCCGCATGATCGGCGACCCGCGTTCGACCTGGGGCAACATGGACGACAATCCGCTGCAGGCGATGACCCGCGAGATCAACGCCCTGTGTCCGCCGCACTTCATGCTCAACGTCACGCTCAATCGCGACAAGGCGATCACCCGGGTGTTTGCCGGCGATCTCACCGAGGCGCACCGCCAGGGTTGCGAACATGAACTCGAGCACGCGATGGTGAAAGCCGATCGGCGTTTCGACGTGGTGATCACCGGCAATTCCGGCTATCCGCTGGACCAGAACCTCTATCAGGCAGTCAAGGGCATGAGTGCCGCGCACAAGATCGTCAAGCGCGGCGGCACCATCCTGATGGCCTGCGAGTGCTCGGATGGCATCCCCGACCACGGCAAGTTCGCCGAGATTCTGGCCATGGCCGATTCACCCCAGGCCCTGCTCGAGATGATCGAGGATCCGGAATTCGCCATGCTCGACCAGTGGCAGGTGCAGAAGCAGGCGGTCATCCAGAGCTGGGCCGACGTGATGCTCTATTCGACACTGAGCGACGATCAGGCGCGCGCCGCGCTGTTGGAGCCCGTCCATGACATCGCCGAAACGCTGCAGGCATTGAAAGCACGTTACGGCGAGGAAATGTCGATTGCCGTGATGCCGCTGGGACCGCTGACGGTACCCTATGTTGATGACTGAGCTGTGTCGATGACTGAACGTCCGGTCGACGGACACACGACGGGAGGGACCCAATGACCTCGATGGCTCGAAGCGAACGGATCGACGCCTTGAGCGTGGACGCGGCGGCGCCGTCACGCCCGCACAGCGTGTCGCTGACCGCCGACGTGACCCAGGGCGCCGAACTCGAGGCCAAGCTGGAACGCCTGCGTCACGTGCTTCGCGAGATGGGCGACGTGGTGGTGGCGTTCTCCGGTGGCGTCGACAGCACCTTCCTGCTGGCCATCGCGCTGGAGACGCTGGGCCGGGAACGCGTCCTGGCGGTCACCGCCGACTCGGAATCCTATCCGTTCGAGGAACTCGATGCCGCCCGCGAACTGGCCCGGCGTCTGGAGGCGCCGCACCGGGTCATCGAGACCTCGGAGATCGCCATTCCCGGCTACGCCGAGAACGACGCCAACCGCTGCTACTACTGCAAATCCGGCCTGTTCACCCATCTGGCGCCGATCATGGTCGACGCCGGATTCCATAATATCGTCTTCGGCCTGATCGCCGACGACGACGGCGAACATCGCCCCGGCACCCAGGCGGCCCGCGAATATGGCGTGCGCGGACCGCTGCACGAGGTCGGACTCTACAAGGCCGAGATCCGCGAACTCTCCCAGGCCATGGGGTTACCGACCTGGAACAAGCCTTCGCTGGCCTGCCTGTCGTCGCGGGTCGCCTACGGCGAACGTATCACGCTGGAGAAGCTCGAGCGGATCGCCGAAGCCGAGCGCCGCGTCAGAGCTCTGAACATCGGCCAGCTCCGCGTGCGCCATCATGGCGAACTGGCGCGGATCGAAGTCGAACCCCAGGACATGGCGACGGTGCTCGAACATCACGACCGGCTGGTCGCGGAACTCACGGCGCTGGGATACGCCTGGGTGACGCTGGATCTGGCCGGCTACCGCAGCGGCAGCATGAATCGACTGCTGCCTTGAATTTAGTTCGACGGGAAATTGCATGACCGAACGCCCTGACCGCCCCATTTCCGACCTGGGATTCGCCCGCGTCGATCACGCTCGCGAAGCTCGCAACGGCGTCCCCGAAGTCGTGTTCGGCGAGGGCAAGCAGGCCGATCAGATCAGCGCCATCGTCGCCCGCCTGATCGATCGTCACCAGCGGGCGCTGGTCACCCGACTCGATGCCGAGCGTGCCGAACGCGTGCTTCAGGATCATCCCCACGGCCACTACGATCCGATCAGCCGTTTGCTTTCGTGGGGTGCCTCGCCGAAGCGTCTCCCCGGCACCGTGGCAGTGATCTGCGCCGGCACCTCGGACCTGCCCGTGGCCGAGGAGGCGGCTGGCACGCTCAATTGGCTGGGGGCCAACGTCGCCCGACTCAACGATGTCGGCGTCGCCGGGCTCGATCGACTTCTGGCCCACCGCGAGGCACTGACCCGGGCCGATGTGCTGATTGTGATTGCCGGCATGGAAGGCGCGCTGCCCAGCGTGATCACCGGGCTGGTGCGCAACCCGGTGATCGCGGTACCGACCTCGGTGGGCTACGGCGCCAGCCTGCAGGGCATTACCGCCCTGCTCGGCATGCTCTCGGCGTGCGCCACCGGCATGAGCGCGGTCAATATCGACAACGGTTTCGGCGCCGCCTGGCAGGCCGCCAGCATTCTCTCGCTGCTCGAGCGGGGGCCCGATCCGCGGCCCGCCAGCTTCGACAGTTCGGCAGCCGCCGCCGAGGGACCCGCCGAATCCGCCTCAACAGGGCCCCGCAGCTCATGAAGACGCTTCATATCGACTGCACCTTCGGCATCGCCGGCGACATGCTGCTGGCGGCGCTGGTGGACCTCGGCGCCGATCTGGAAGGGATCGCGGCGTCGTTGCGCCGCTTGCCGATCGATCCGTTCGCACTCGAGACCCGGCCGGTGGATCGCTGCGGTATCCGCGCGCGGTTGCTCGACATCGCGCTCGAGCCCGCTGGTGGCGTTCATCCTCATGATCACGGTCATGAGCATGTGCACGGCCACGCCGGCCACCCTCACCGCCGGGCGGGAGATATTCTGACAATGGTCGCCGATGCCGATCTGCCTCCTCGCGTAAGGCGCCGGGCGACGGCGATCTTCACCGCCATTGCTCAAGCCGAAGGGCGAATCCATGGAATCGATCCCGCCGAGGTTCATCTGCACGAAGTGGGCGCGATGGACTCGATCATCGACATCCTCGGCGTCTGCCTGGCACTGGAAGCCCTCGATGTCGAGACGATCACCGCAACCCCGGTGCCGGTGGGATACGGCGTGGTCAGCATGGCCCATGGCCGCTTTCCGATCCCGGCGCCGGCGACACTGGAACTGCTCAAGGGCGTGCCGCTATCCACCTTCGAGCCCGATGTCACGGGCGAGCTGACCACACCCACCGGCGCCGCGTTCCTGGCCACCCTGGTCGACTCGTTCCGCTCCGCTGCGGCGGGTACCCCGGTCGAGATCGGCTACGGTGCCGGCAACCGCGACTTCCCCCATCCCAACGTGCTGCGCGTGATTTCGATGGAAACAGCGGTACCCGATCAGGGCAGAGAGACCATCGCCGTGCTGGCCTGCCAGCTCGACGACGCCACCGGGGAGCAGCTCGGTCACGTGATCGAGCTGCTGCTGGAGGCCGGCGCCCTCGACGTCTTCTTCACCCCCGTCACCATGAAAAAGTCCCGGCCGGGCCATCTGGTGACGGTGCTGGCGCCGCTGAACCGGGCGGAGGCGCTCGAACTGCTGATGCTGCGCCAGACGCCGACGTTCGGCGTGCGCCGTCACGACACCAGTCGACGTATCCTGGAGCGCCGGATCGAAACGGTGGAAACCCCCTTGGGAAGCGCCAGGGTCAAGATCGGTTCTCTCGAGGGAGAGACGTTGCGGACCACACCGGAATTCGAGGATGTGAGCGCGCTCGCCTTCCGCCACCGCCTGCCGTTCGTCGAGGTCCAGCAAGTCATCCTGGCGGCCTGGCACCGATCCCGGGAGCGCCGGCCCCGACCTTGATCGATTCGATCATAATGGCGACCGACGAGGCGGCTCGATCAACGAAGGTCGTGTCAATCGCCTCTCCCCACCGGCGATTCCGGCGTCGGTAGACCAATGTCTAATATTACGCAACTGGCTGACGTAGAAGGAAATTAGCGACCTGCGCCGGTTTTCCTCAGGGTATTCTGCAGCCAAGGGTTGTCATTATGATCGTAACGATCAATTTTATGCTCACTGCGATCAAAAAGAGCCGATGACATGGCAACTCCTCAATCGAGCCGAATCGCCGGCGACCTGGACGCCGACTTGCCGCCCAGACTGCCGACGACGCTTGGCGACTACCTGCGCAGCATCGGGCCCGGGCTGGTACTCGCCATGGCCTTTCTGGGAACCGGCGACCTGGTCAGTTCCACCGTGTCGGGCGCCAACTACGGCTACGCGCTGATGTGGACCCTGGTGGTCGCCCTGGCCGCCCGCTACTGCATGATCTCGGCCATCGCCAAGTACAAGCTGGCCAACCGGTTCGAAGACTCGTCGCTGATGGCCGGTTACCAGCGCCTGTGGAAGGGCTTTCCGGCATTCTTCGCCATCCTGATGCTGGTCTACGGCCTGATCATCCAGATGAGCTTCATGCGCGCCTGCGCCGTCGCGCTGGTGCACCTGATCGAATCCACCGGCTTGACGCTGCCCGATGGATTCGGCCTGCCGCTGATGGGTCTCATCGTCATGCTGCTGTCGCTGGTCATGCTGGCGGGCCGCAACGCGTTCAAGTGGCTCGAGCGCTTGGCGCGGGTCGCTTCCGTGATCATCATCGGTTCGTTCGTCTACGCCCTGTTCCGGATCGGTCACATCGATTTTCCCGCCCTGCTCAGCGGCCTGACGTTCGCGGTTCCGGCCGACAACGGTCCCTTCGATGCGCTGTTCATCGCGGTGGCGACCATCGGCACCATCGGTGGTTCGGCGATCAACCTGCTCTACCCCTACTTCATGGATGATCGTGGCTGGAATCGCCCGGCCCACCGCAAGATCCAGCGGCTGGATCTGATCGCGGGCATGCTGCCGCTGCTGATCATCAACGCGCTGTTCTGGATCGTGGCGGCGGAGACGCTGCGTGGAACGGGCGTGACCGTTTCCAGCGAGACCGATCTCGCCACGATGATGCAGATGGCAGTCGGCGACTGGGGACCGACTCTGCTCTGGGTCAGCCTGTTCATGGCCGCCTTCACCAGCTTCCCCGCCCAGGCGCACGGGCTGGCCAAGCTGATGTTCAACGGGCTCCACCTGGCGACCGGAAAGAGAGACGGCGAGATGCGCCCCGAGCAGGACCCGCGCTATCGTCCAGCCCTGATCGGCCTGTTCATCGTCGCCCCACTGTTCATCACGCTGCCCTTCGCGCCCAATCTCGTCTATCTGAGCGTCTTCGGTACCAGCGTGATCACGGCCACGGTACTGCCGCCGATTCTGATCGGCATCCTGATCCTGACCACCAGCCGTCGCTTCATGCTCGACGACTACGCCAACCGTTGGTGGGAAACCCTGATCCTGGGTGTCATCTCCCTCATCGGCCTCTGGTCGCTCTACGCCATCCTGACCAATCTGGCGGGCGCCATCGCCAGGGTCGCCCAGTAGCGATCGACGCATGCTTTCACTCTCATTTTCCACGAGGAGACTCGCATGACACAGTTCAAAGGCATCGTTCCCGCGCTCATCACGCCGCTCGATTCCCACGAGGAGATCGACGAAGCGGGCCTGCGTCGCCTGGTCGACATCCTGATCTCCAAGGGTGTTCACGGCCTGTTCGCCCTGGGTACCAATGGCGAGTTCTTCTCGCTCTCCGACGAGGAGAAGGTGCGTGTCGCCACCATCGTCAAGGACCAGGCCGCGGGTCGCGTACCGGTCTATGCCGGCACTGGCGGCTATACCACTCGCGGCGTGATCGAGCTCAATGCCCGCATGGCCGACGTCGGGGTCGATGGCCTGTCGATCATCACCCCCTATTTCAACGGTGCGACCCAAGCCGAACTGATCACCCACTACGAGCGCATCGCCGCGGCGACCGACCTGCCGATCCTGCTCTACACCATTCCGGCCAAGGCGGGAGTGACGCTGGAAGTATCGAGCGTAGCGACGCTGTCGAAGATTCCCAACATTCGCGGGATCAAGGATAGCGGCGGCGACTTCGATCGCCTGGTCCAGTTGATCCGCCTGCGCCGGGACGACTTCGCCGTGTTCACCGGCACCGACTCGATGATTCTGTGGACATTGATGGCAGGCGGCGACGGCGCCGTGGCGGCGACCACCAACGCGGTACCGGACGTGGTGATGACGATCTGGAACGCGTGGCGGGCCGGCGATTTCGAGACCGCCCGCGAAGCCCAGGAGAAGCTGCGGCCCCTGCGCAGCGCCTTCGCCCTGGGTACCATGCCGAGCGTGCTGAAGACGGCAGCCAATCTGCTCGGCATGCCCGCGGGGCCCGCTCGCTCGCCGGTCCAGGCACTGACGCCGCAGGCGCTCGCCAAGCTGAAGCAGGCTCTCGAGGCGTACTCCCGTGTCGACGTCTGACGCCCCTTCGGCATTGGCGATGACGGCATCCGGGAAAGCTTCTTCCGTGCCCGTGAAGTTGCTCATCCTGGCCGATGACCTGACCGGCACCGCGGATTCGGCGGTCGGGTGCGCGCAGCTCGGCCTGACGACGCAGATCATGCTGTCTGCCGAAGCGGCCAGCGTGGCGGACGTCGCCGCGGTGGATCTCGATTCGCGCGCCTGCAACGCTGGCGACGCGGCAGCACGGCACCATCACTGCCTGACCCGGTGGGCCGGACGCTACCGTCATCTGTTCAAGAAGGTCGACTCGACCCTGCGCGGCAACCTTGCCGCCGAGGTCGCGAGCCTGGTGCCGAGCGCCGGCATGGCGATCGTCGCGCCGGCCTATCCCGCCACCGGCAGAACCACTCGGGATGGCCGCCAGTGGCTCCACGAACGCCCGGTCGAAGAGAGCGAGGTCTGGACCAACGAAGGTATCGGCGGTCGTGCCGATCTGGTCGAGATGCTGGAAGGGGCCGGCCTGAAGACACGTCGGCTGGACCTGTCGGCGCTCCACGAAGCGGACGCGGCGGTGACGGACACTTTGCGCCGATACCGGCAAAGGGGCGTTCACGCCGTGATCTGCGATGCGCTGACGGATGCCGACCTGACGCGTCTGGCAACGCTGTCGGCGCCCCTGGAACGCGTGTTCTGGGTCGGGTCGGCGGGGTTGGGGCTTGCCCTGCCCCGGGCGCTGAGGCTTTCCGGCACGCCGGGCGCGGCCCAGCCGGCGCCCGCCCTGCGTCGACGCCCGACCCTGATCGTGGTCGGAAGCATGAGTCGCATTTCGCACGCACAGGCCGACGCGCTGGTCGATGTCACCCCTGCGCTCGAAGTGGTCGAGATCGATGCCGGGGACTTTCTGGGCGCCCGCCCGCAAACGTCCGTCCGGGCCGCGCTCGACGATCGCATCCGGCAAACGCTGCAGGCCGGGAACGACGTCATGGTTCGACTGGCCCAGCCCGGCGATCGCGATGCCGCCGAGGGGCCGAGGCTCAGCGTCGAACTCGGCGCGATACTCGCACCGTACCTGACCGAGGTCGATCGCCTGATCGCCACGGGCGGCGCCACCGCACGAGCGCTACTGATGGCGGCAGAGGTCACCGAGCTCGATCTCGTCGATGCGCCCGACACCGGGATGGCAAGGATGCATGCGAATCATGACGGCCGGACGCTCGAAGTGATCACCAAGGCGGGCGGCTTCGGCGATACCGAAGCCTTCGTGCGGATCTGGCACGACACCGGTTCCATCTCCACTTTCCAGACTCAACAGAGGATACGCACATGACCGATCGTCCCGTCATCGGCATCACCATGGGCGATGCCGCCGGCGTCGGGCCGGAGATCATCGTCAAGGCACTGGCCCAGGACACCGTCCACGACAGCTGCCGGCCGCTGGTCATCGGCGACGCCGGACGCCTGCGCCAGGCGATGGAGATCGTCGGCTCGACGCTCGAGCTGCATGTGGTGGAGACCCCCGCCCAGGCACGGTTCGAACGCGGCACCCTCGAGTGTATCGATCTCGGGCTGATCCCCGCTGACCTGCCCTGGGGGAAGGTCTCCAGAATAGCCGGCGATGCCGCCTATCGCTACATCGCCAGGACTGTCGAACTGATCGAGGCCGGCGAACTCGACGCGATCTGCACCGCGCCGCTCAACAAGGAGGCGCTGCATGCCGGCGGCCACCTCTTCCCGGGCCACACCGAACTGCTGGCGCACCTGACCGGCACTGAGGAAGTCTCGATGATGCTGGTGACGCCGAAGATGAAAGTGATCCACGTCACCACCCATATCGGCATCATCGATGCCATCGCGCGCATCGAGCCGGAGCTGGTCACGCGGACCATCGAGCGCGCCCACGAAACGCTGGCCCGGGCCGGCATTCACGACCCGCGCATCGCCGTCTGCGGCATCAATCCCCACGCCGGCGAGAACGGGCTGTTCGGCTATGGCGAAGAGGAAGAGAAAATCGTCCCGGCGATCAAGGCGTTGCGCGAGCGCGGCTGGAACGTCGAAGGCCCTCTGCCCGCCGACACGCTGTTCTTCCGTGCCGGCCGCGGAGACTTCGACTGTGTCGTGGCGATGTACCACGACCAGGGCCATGGCCCGGTCAAGGTGATGGGGCTCGAGGCGGGCGTCAACGTCACCGTCGGCCTGCCGGTGGTTCGCACCTCGGTCGACCATGGCACCGCGTTCGATATTGCCGGCAAGGGCATCGCCGACGAGCGCAGCCTGATCGAGGCGCTACGCCAGGCCGTCGAACTCGCCAGCCGTCGAACCGCGCTGCCGACCTGACATCGAATTCACCCATTCCCAAAGCAGGAGAGCGACATGCCAACCATCGGATTCGCAGGACTCGGGCTCATGGGCGCCGGAATCGCCCGCAACATCCTCAAGGCAGGCTACCCGCTCAAGGCGCTGGCCCACCGCAACCGTCAGCCGATCGAGGCACTCCGTGCCGAGGGTGCGATGGAGGTAGATGATGCCGCCGCACTCGGCGCCGAGTGCGATATCGTGTTTCTCTGCGTGACAGGCGCGCCGCAGGTCGAGGCAATCATCGACGGCGAGGACGGCATCCGCGCCGGCGCCCGCCGCGCCAACCGACAGGACCTGGTGATCGTCGACTGCTCCACCTCCGAACCGACGCTGACCCGGCGCCTGGCCGAATCGCTCGCCGCCGACGGCATCACGCTGATCGACGCCCCCCTTGGCGGCACCCCGACCCAGGCCGACGCCGGCGAACTGCAGGCGATCGTGGGCGCGGATGATGGCGTGCTGGAACGCGTGAGGCCGGTTCTCGAGACCTGGACGTCGAAGATCATCCACGTCGGCCCGGTGGGCGCTGGCCACACCATGAAGCTGCTCAACAACTTCCTCGCCATGGGCTACGGGGCGATCTTCGCCGAAGCGCTCACCATCGGTGCCAAGGCCGGCATCACGCCGCAGACCTTCGACAGCGTTATCCGGGGATCGCGCATGGACAGCGGCTTCTACCAGACCTTCTTCCAGTACGTGCTGGAGCGCGACCGCAACGCCCATCGCTTCACCCTGGCCAACGCTCACAAGGACACGCGCTACCTGGCCTCGCTGGCCGAGGCGATGAACGTGGAGGCCGGCGTCGCCAGGGCCGTCCGCGATCTCTACGCCAGCGCGGAATCCCAGGGCGACGGCGAGAAGTTCGTGCCCGAGCTCTCCGACATCGTTGCCGCGCGCCATCAACTGACCTTGTTCTGAGGACCCGGCTCATGAAGATCGTCTGTACCTCGCCCTCTTTCGCCAGGTATTCCCGTGCGCCGATCGAATCGCTGGAGGCTCGCGACATCGAACTGGTCGCGCTGCCGGCGGACATCGACGAAACCACCTTCATCGAGCGTGCCGACGGCGCCGTCGGCGCCATCGTCGCCTTCAACGCCATCAGCGATCGTGTGCTGGGCGCGCTACCGGCGATGAAGATCGTCGCGAAGCACGGCGTCGGCGTCGACAACATCGACCTTGCCGCCGCCGCACGGCACGGCGTGACCGTCACCAACGTGCCCGCCGCCAACCGCGAGGCGGTGGCGGACTTCACCTTCGCCCTGCTGATGGCGTCGGCCCGTGCCATCCCGCGGATCGATACCGCCACCAAGCGAGGCGAGTGGCCGCGCCACTTCGGCCGCGACGTGCACGGTGCCACGTTAGGCATCGTCGGCCTCGGCAGCATCGGCCAGGCCGTCGCCCGCCGTGCGGCCGGGTTCGACATGACCCTGGTCGCTCATGACCCCTTTGCGGATGCCGACGTTGCCAGCGCGCTGAGCGTCGAACTGATGCCGCTGGACGAACTCTGCCGTCGCGCCGACTACCTCACGCTTCACGTCGGCCTGTCCGAACAGACGCGACACCTGATCGATGCCGCCCGGCTCGGGTCGATGAAGCCGACGGCGGTGCTGATCAACGCGGCGCGTGGCGGGATCGTCGATGAGTCGGCGCTTTACGATGCCCTGACCCAGGGAACGATCGCCGCCGCCGCGGTCGATGCCTTCGAGATCGAACCAGCCTCGGAGCATCCGCTGTTCGCGCTCGACAACGTCATCGCGACATCGCATGTCGCCGGCTATACCGAGAACGCGCTGACGACCCTGAGCCAGAGCTGCGTCGATGACGTGATCGCCGTCATCGATGGTCGCGCACCTCGCCATCCGGTGTCGGCCTGAGCATCGCCGCCACTCGCCGATAGCGTCGGCGAGTGGCGGCAATCGCGCGTTCCTGTCGCCGGCCATGACCGGACGGAGAGGTCCTCGGGAGACTCAGTGCGGCCAGGAATCCAGCAGCCGGCCCTGGTCATCGAAACGCATGGGGCGCGGTTCGTGCACGATCTCGATCCCCGGTCGCCCTCGCAGCGACAGCAGCAGCGCTTCCGAGGCATAGAGATACTCGAGATGAAGCGTGTTGGGGATCCGCATCAACGTGATCGCGTCCGGATCGTGGGAGCCGCAGGTCTTGATCGCGGCCTGGATCGCTGTGCGATCGTCGGGCATGGCGAGGGGAATAGAGGCGGCGATCAGTACGCCCGATGTCAGCGAGTTGGTATAGACCTTTTCCCGGTCGAAGCGCTGGAACAGCCGCTCGGTAATGACGTCGGCACGTGCCACGCCATTGGCATTGCCCTCGCTCTTGTCGCTGACGTCAAGCACCGCGATCCGGGACACGTCCGGACCACCGCTGATCGCCGTGGTCGAAGGGCGCCCGGTGATGTTGGGGTCCATGCCGCTGCCCGAGTACTCCTTGCCGACCTCATCCACGACCAGCACGTCGAGAGGCCCCGAGGCCATCGCGTCTCCGGGCGGGCCCAGCGGTAGACGCGGCATGTTGCGCATCGCCTCGGCAAGATGGATCCGCTCTTCCTCGATCAGCGTCTCCGGTGGCAATACGACGACTCGGGAGAGACGATCGTAGGCATTCTCGAGCGTGCCGATCCCGAACAGGATCCGGCAGGTTCGTAGCTTGACCCTCGCCATCTCCACGATGAACCGGCCGACGTAATGGAACCCCCAGGCGTGGCAGTTCTCGGCGCCGGACTGCTTGCCCAGGCCGATCGAGAGCATCTTGACCAGCCCGCTCTCGTTGTCGGCGCGAAAGGCGCTGTGTGGCTTGATGCGATTGAACAGCACGATGCCGTCGGCCTCGAAAGCCAGCCGGTCGATACGCACCGACATCCCGTTGTCGAGCGTGCCCAGCGCCACCGTTTCCATGCTGGAGCGAATCTCGCAGCCTGCGCTCTCCTCGGTCACGCCGAGTTGCGCCAGCACGCGGCGCTGCCCCTCCGCGGTGGCGCCGCCATGGCTGCCCATCGACGGCACGATGAAGGGCTTGGCACCCCGGGCCAGCAGCGCATCGACGATGGCTCTCACCAGCTCCGGCAGATTGGCGAGACCGCGACTGCCGACCGTCAGCGCGATCGACATGCCGGGCCTGACGCGCTCGTCGACGATGTCGGCGGCATCGATGGCCGCCCGCACTGCCGCTGTCGGGCTATCGACATCCGTGGCCTGGAACCGTTGGCGCACCAGCGCCATCGGTGGCAGCGGAACCGCCTCGACCAGTCTGGCGTAGCTTGGCTTCATGACCGCTCCAGGACGCGATGCGACATCGGCTCGACTGTCATTGGGCGGCAACCGCTACCCGGCGACCGCGATAGCTTCGATAGAGCGGCAACAGCAGCGACAGTGCCGCCAGGATCAGGAACGTCGCGGTGATCGGGCCGGATAGCAGCACGCCGACATTGTCATCGGCGCTCATCAGGCCGAGCCGCAGGTTGGACTCCGCCATTGGCCCCAGGATCAGTGCGATACAGAGCGCCGCCTGGGAGAAACCGAATTTATGCATGAAGTAACCCAGCACGCCGAATCCGACCATGGTGTAGAGGTCGACGACGTTGAGATTGATCGAGTAGGCGCCCACGAAACAGAACACCACGATCGCCAGGGTCAGGATGCGCCGCGGGACTCGCAGTATCTGGGTGAAGAAGCGAATGCCCAACAGGCCGAACACCAGCATGAAGATCGTCGCCACGAAAGTCCCGGTGAAGATGCCGACGACGATGTCGGGATGCTGCTGGAACAGCATCGGACCGGGTGCTAGGCCCTGGATCATCAGACCGCCCATCAGCACCGCTGTGACCACGTCGCCGGGGATCCCCAATGCCAGCAACGGGATCAAGGCCGCGGCACAGACCGCATTGTTGGCACTCTCCGTCGCTGCGATCCCCGGCATGTGGCCGGTGCCGAACTTCTCCGGCGTCTTCGAGGTGCGACGCGCCTCGTTGTAGCTGATCCAGGAAGCCGTGCCCGACCCCGTCCCCGGGATGATGCCGATGAAGGTCCCGATCACCGAGCCTCTCACCATGGTGGTCAAAGATCCCTTGAGGTCCGCGCGCGAGGGCCAGATACCCGACACCTTCATCCGCTCCACGCGGTCGCTCAGGATCTTCTCGATCTGCGAGAACACCTCGGAGAGGGCGAACAGGCCGATCAGTGCCGGGGTGAAGGCGAATCCGGAGGCGAAGCCCGAGATCCCGAACGTGTAGCGCGAGATGCCGCTGATCGGGTCCGCGCCCACGCAGCCGATGAGGATGCCGGCCAGACCGGCGATAGCGCCCTTGAGGATATCCTGGGACAGGCTGGCGATAATCGTGAGACCGAAGACGGCCAGCGCGAAATACTCCGCCGGCCCGAATTTCAGCGCCAGGGTCGCCAGTTGCGGGGCCAGGGCCGCCAGCACCACGGCAGCGATGATACCGCCCACGAACGAGGCGATGGTCGCCATGCCCAGTGCCTTGCCGGCTTCACCCTTTTGCGCCAGCGGGTAACCGTCCAGCACCGTCGCGGCGGACGAGGGCGTGCCCGGCGTGCGCAGCAGGATCGCCGAGACGCAGCCGCCGTAGATTCCCCCGATATAGATCCCGATCAGCATGTTCAATCCCAGTATCGGGGCCATGCCGAAGGTCAGCGGAATCAGCAGCGCCACCCCCATGGTCGCCGTCAAGCCGGGCAGTGCACCGATGACGATGCCGCCAAGGGTCCCCAGGGCGATGGTCCATAACACTTCGGGGTCGAAGACCGCGAGCACGTGCGGTGAAATATCCATGACTAGGCTTCCGAACGACTGGTCGATACCGCGACGCCCCCACACGGCCTGTCGCCGTGCGGGAAACGCCCTGAGTCACTGCTGGTTGACGCCATACATGCCGAGCTTGCGGATGATGGCTTCCGCCGTTTTCGAATCTTTCTCCGCCAGCTCGCGGTAGGCGTCGCCTGTGCGATAGTCGACGAATTCCCCCATATCCTTCATGCGGGAGAGAAAATCCTCGTCCTGGAAAGTCTTCCTCAGCGCCTCGCTCAGCGTCTTCTTGACCGCTTCCGGCAGCCCCTTGGGCGCGATGACGCCTTTCCAGGATGACCAGGCGAAGTCGATGCCGAACTCGCTGGGAACGGGCGTATCCGGCAGCACGTCGATGCGCTTGTCCTCCATCACCAGTATGGGCTCGAGCCCCCCGTTGTCTGCTTGCGGCAGCACCTCGGCCGGTGACGCCACGACACCGTCGATATGTCCGCCGACACAGGCGGTCACGGCAGCGGAGGAACCGCCGAAAGGCATGCTCTTCACTTCGAGGCCGGCGGCATTCGCCAGCCCCTCCATGGCAATGTGGTTCGCTCCGCCGGCACCGGAGTTACCGACCCTCACCTCACCCGGATGAGCCTCGGCGTAGTCGAGAAAGCCCTGGGCATCATCGAACGGCGCGCCCTGACAGGCTGCCAGAACCATCAGGTTGCGCCCCATCAGCGCAAGAAACTCGACGTCGTCGATGCTGTAGTCGACGCCACCATAGTGCGGCAGCATCGCCAGGGGCCCTTGAGCGCCCGTCCCCAGCGTGTAACCGTCGGGGCGCGCGTGCAGTATCGAACTGGTACCGATGGAGCCGCCCCCGCCGGGCTGATTACGCACGATCATGGGCTTGTCCAGATACTTCTTGATCGTGTCGGCCATGATCCGCGCGGAAAGGTCCGTCCCTCCGCCGGCCGAGTAGGGCACGATCACCTGAATCGGCCTGACCGGATAGTCCGCCGCGGTCGCCGACCCCGTGAACAGGCCGGTCATCCCCGCGGCCAGTGCCAGTGCATTCATCCACTGCGTTTTCATCATCGTCTCCTAGCGTTGTTATCGATATGTCGGTCGTCGGTTACGACTTACCTCCGGTGCCTCGACATCCTCAAGGCAGATAGACATCGAGCAGTCCGGTAAAGCCGAAATAGACCCCCAGGACGACGGCCACGGGCACCAGCAGGAAATGCACCACCCGCCGCTCCTTGAGCAGCAGCATGCCGATCACGTACATCACGATCGTGCTGGGCAGATACCCGACCCGTTCGAAGGTGGCGGCATAGGCCACCATCAGGACGGCAAACAGACTCAACACGCCGTAGCCGATGCGTCCGGCGCCCGCTTCTGGCTTGGGCCGGGGCGAGGTCCTGAGTCCCCTCAGCAGTAGCGCCAGTGCCAGCACGGCGATGCCAATGATCGCCAGCCAGGGAAAGAAGTCCGGTCCCGCCCGGGTGCCGGTACCGGAAGCTGGAATCAGCGTCGTGCGCCATGCGGCAAAAGCGCAAAACAGCATCAGGAACAGCGCAAGCTGGCAATCCGTCTTTCTTCGAATCACATCGTCTCTCGCTTCAGCTACCATCGACGGCTTCGGATATTCTCGAATCGCTCCCCGCCTGTTTTCGATCGAAACGATCATAAAAGCGCAAAGAGCAAACCAAAAATGATCGATTCGATCTTGAGTGGCAATAAGACTCTTGGCTAAGGGACAACGCGAATCGCGACCTTGCTGGTAAAAAGAGACGGACTGATGCACTACCCGACCGCGAAAGAGGCAGGAAATATCTCTTCCGGTAATGCTCGATTTGATCAAAATGTCGAACTAACATCGCTTAACCGACAGCCGGACGGCCACCTCATCGCCCTCCTTTAACACCACGCCGCTTATGCCGTAATGTCGCTATAACTGAACACGGGACACCGCCATGAAAGTCGCCAAACGCCGCCAGGCCATGCTGGATGCCGTGCTCTCCGGCATCACCAGCATCGAGGCCCTCTGCCAGCATTTCGGGATTTCCGAAGCGACCGCCCGCCGCGATCTGGGCGCGCTGTCCGACCAGGGCCTGCTGGTGCGCACCTATGGCGGTGCGGCAGCCCACATCGGCCATCGCGAACCGGAGCTGACGCTGGAGCAGCGACGCACGCGCCAGGGCGACGTCAAGGCGCGTCTGGCGGACTGCGCGCTGGGTTGCATCGAAGACAACGACACCGTGCTGCTGGATGGCGGCACCACGACGACCGCGCTGGCCGCACGGCTCAACGAGCGACGCGGCCTTCACGTGGTCACCAACAACATGGCGGCACTGACGTGGCTGACGAACCTGCCGGAGGGTCATACGACCGTGCTGGGGGGCGATCTGCGCGCCTCGAGCATGACCGCCTACGGCCCACTGGCGCATGCCGCTCTGGCGAGGCTGACTGTCGACCGACTGTTTCTCAGTGCCGACGGTGTCACCGAGCTGGGGCTGTGCGAAGCCAGCCCGGAACAGGCGTGGCTCAAGGAGGCGATGATCGCCCGCGCCGCCGAAGTCTACGTGATGGCGGATGCCACCAAGCTGGGTCGCGCGAGCCAGCAGCACTGGACCGCCTTTCCGCCACGCTGGACTCTGATAACCGACGCTACCGATGAGCGGATCGAACCGTTCGAGAGACTCGGCGCCACGATCCTCAATCCGTCCAGGATACAGCCCTGAATCGGACCCGGCCGATCAAGCCCGTCTTCCGCGGCGTCCTGCATTACAATGAATGTCGTTGGCGCCGCCGCGCCCAAGACACGACTCTGCCCGGAGCGCACTAATGCAAGCCGATACAGCACAGGAATCCAACGCACCACTCCAGCGTTACATCGAACAGCTGCGCGCCATGGAGATCGACATCGAGGCGATGGACACCCATGCGGCACGCATACGCCAGGACCAGCTGGAATTCGTGCTGGTGGTCGCCGCCGACGAGCCGGCGTTCTTCCAGTTGATGCTGCCCGGCGTATGGCAGGCCGCGGAGACCACCACCCGGATTCTGTTACTGGAAACCGCCAACGAGGTGATGAATACCCTGAAAGCCGCGAAACTGGTGGTGCACAACGAAGCCGTGCATGTCAGCGTCGAGCAGTTCGTCGAGGGGCCGGATCAGGGCGTGGCGCTGATTCCCGGATTGCTGGAACTGCTCAAGAGCGCGGTGGCCGAATTCCAGGAGCGTCTCGGCATGGGCGAGGCACCTCGCGTCCACTGACTGACAGGGCCGGCGGCTTTCGCCCCCGCCATCGCGTGCCTAGACTGCCTGCAACACATCCATTCCCCCAAAGGAGATTCCCATGGCCGACACCACCCATTTCGTGGTCATCGCCGAATTCCAGGTCAAGGCTGGGCAAGTCCCGGCCTTTCTGGCGCTGGCGCACAACGACGCCAGCGAGTCCCTGGCCAATGAAGAGGGCTGCTTCGCCTTCGACGTGCTGACGCCGGAGGGCAGCGAGGATATCGTCGTGCTGCACGAGGTCTATCGCGACCGCGCCGCCTTCGAGCATCACACCCAGATGCCGCACTACGCGCCGTTCAAGGAGGGTTCCGCCCCGCTGCTCGCCGCCGAACCTTCGGTGCGTTTCTTCTACACCGCCACCCGCCCCGAATAAGCCCACCGGGAAGCGCTTCCCGTCCGCTCCCGCTGGCCGCGAGCCTTTGCTCGCGGCTACACTCGGCGATCCATGAGCCCAATCGGACGCCGCCGCATGTCCCCGAACACCCCGCCGGTCACTTTCGGCCCCGAGCCGCTATCCATCGAATCGATCGTCGCCCTGGCCGAGCGCCGCGTGGAATCAAGGCTCGACGCCGATCCGCTCTGGCGCGAGCGAATCGATCGGGGAGCGGCGATCGTCGACGGCCTGCTCGATCGCGAAGGGGAGATCTACGGCATCACCACCGGCTACGGCGACTCCTGCGTCACCGCGATTCCGCTCTCCCAGGTCGAGGCGCTGCCACGTCAGCTGTATACGTTCCATGGCTGCGGGCTGGGTCGTTTCCTTGACGCCGAGGCCGCGCGCGCGGTGCTCGCCGCCCGTCTTCAGTCGCTTTGCCAGGGCGTGTCCGGCGTGCGCTTCGCGCTGCTCGAGCGCCTTCACGCCTGCCTGCGGGAAGATCTGCTGCCCAGAATTCCCGAGGAGGGCTCGGTGGGCGCCAGCGGCGACCTGACGCCGCTCTCCTACGTCGCCGCCATGCTCTGCGGCGAGCGCGAAGTGATCTGGCGAGGCGAGGTCCGGATGGCGGCCGACGTCCATGCCGAGCTGGGCTGGCAGCCGCTGACGCTGCGACCCAAGGAGGCGCTGGCGCTGATGAATGGCACCGCGGTGATGACCGCGCTGGCGTGCCAGGCGTTCGGTCGCGCCGAGTATCTGCTGAAGCTCGCCACGCGGATCACCGCACTCAACGTGGCCGCGATGCGCGGCAACCCCGATCACTTCAGCGCGCGGCTGTTCGCGGCCAAGCCTCATCCAGGCCAGGCCAGGGTCGCCGCCTGGCTGCGTGCCGATCTGGAACTGGAAAGCCTGCCGCCCCAGCAGCGCCTGCAGGATCGCTATTCGCTGCGCTGCGCACCCCACGTGCTGGGGGTGCTGGCCGACAGTCTCGACTGGCTGCGCGGCTTCATCGAGACCGAGCTCAACAGCGCCAACGACAACCCGCTGATCGACCCGGATGCGGGCGAAGTGATGCACGGCGGCCACTTCTACGGCGGCCATATCGCCTTCGCCATGGACAGCCTCAAGACCCTGACCGCCAACGTCGCCGACCTGCTCGACCGTCAGCTCGCGCTGCTGGTCGACAGCCGCTACAACCACGGCCTGTCGAGCAACCTCTCCGGTGCCCCGGCCGGGCGGGCAATGATCAATCACGGCTTCAAGGCGGTCCAGATCGGCGCCTCAGCCTGGGCCGCCGAAGCGCTCAAGGGCACCATGCCCGCCAGCGTCTTCTCGCGCTCCACCGAGTGCCACAACCAGGACAAGGTGAGCATGGGCACCATCGCCGCCCGCGACGCCCTGCGCGTGCTCGAGCTCACCGAACAGGTCGCCGCCGCTGCGCTACTGGCCGGACTCCAGGGCGTCCACCTGCGTGGCGATCCCCTGCCCGCCCCGCTTGCCGCCATGGTCGCGACGCTGCGCGAGGATTTCGTCCCGGTGGTCGAAGACCGTGCGCTGGATGGTGAGCTCAGGCTCTGCCTGGAGCGGATACGGGCGCGGCACTGGGCGCTCTATGAATGAGAGTTTCGCCATCCTTTTCTTGAAGACGGTGAACCATCTGGGAAATTCGTTGAGGTGAAGGCCGCCACCCCACGACGCCTATTCAGAACGATGCCGAGCGATGAGCACACAAACCGGGGCGCGCGACATGGATGTCGCGCGAGGCGCGTTGGGACAAGGATGTCCCTAGGCGCCGACCCGAGTTTGGTGCTCAAACGCTCGGGACTTCATCGTTCTGTGGCGTCAAAAAGGGGAGCGCGAGGGGCCTGCCCCTCGTAATAACGCGCGCAAGGGCAGTTAATGTGCCGTCAGTCGTAGCCTCACCAACATAGAACCAACCATCCGGCCAATCACCCATAAAAAAACCGGCTTGCCCCAAGGTTATAAACCCTAGGACAAGCCGGTTTTCGTCATCACGCCAACGCTGGCGTCAGTCCCCTACATCACCCGACCCAGACCCGCGCATTGCGGAACATCCGCATCCAGGCGCCATCCTGCGTCCACGCCGGCGGCCGCCAGGAGTTGGTCACCGCGCGGGCGACCCGCTCCGGATGGGGCATCATGATGGTGACGCGGCCGTCCGGCGTGGTCAGGCCGGTGATACCGGCCGGCGAGCCGTTGGGGTTGGCCGGATAGCGCGTCGTCACCTGGCCCTCGTTGTCGATGTAGCGCAGCGCGATCTGGCCGCTGGTCTGCATGCCGCGCAGGTGGCCGCTATCCTCGAACAGCGCCTGACCCTCGCCGTGGGCGACGGCGATCGGCAGGGTCGAACCGGCCATGCCGGCGAGCAGGATCGACGGGCTATCCTCGACCTGGACCATCGACACGCGGGCCTCGAACTGCTCCGAGCCGTTGCGCACGAAGCGCGGCCAGCGCTCGGCGCCGGGGATCAGCTCTTTCAGCTGCGAGAACATCTGACAGCCGTTGCAGACGCCGAGGCCGAAGGTGTCTTCCCGTTCGAAGAAGGCCGCGAACTGGTCGCGAGCGCGGCCGTTGAACAGCGCCGACTTGGCCCAGCCGCCGCCGGCGCCGAGCACGTCGCCGTAGGAGAAGCCGCCGCAGCCGACCAGGCCCTTCATGTCATCGAGGGTGACACGCCCGGCGAGAATGTCGCTCATGTGGACATCGACCGCCTCGAAGCCGGCATGGTCGAACGCCGCCGCCATTTCCATGTGTCCGTTGACGCCCTGCTCGCGCAGGATCGCCACCCGCGGCCGCACCCCGGTCTGGATGTAAGGCGCAGCGACGTCGTCGTCGACATCGAAGGTGGGACTGGCCGACAGCCCCGGATCGCGCAGGTTGAGCAGGCCGTCGAATTCGCTCTTGGCGGATTCGGGGTTGTCGCGCAGCGCCTGCATCCGATAGCTGGTTTCCGACCAGACGCGCTGGGTCATGGCCCGGGTGGTTTCCAGCAGCGGCTCTTCGAACAGCGTCACGCGGACCTGGTCGTCGTAACGCGGGCGGGCGATGACGCCACAGGTCTCGATGCCGGCAGCGGCGAACTGCGCCAGCACGAATTCGGTATCCTGGCGGTTGACCTGAATCACCGCGCCCAGCTCCTCGGCGAACAGCGCATCCACCGCGCCGACGGCATCGTCGGTGAGCCAGTCGAGCTTGATCTCGAGCCCGCCGCGGCCGGCGAAGGCCATCTCCAGCAGGGTCACGATCAGGCCGCCGTCGCTGCGGTCATGATAGGCGAGCAGCTTGCCGTCGGCGTTGAGCCCCTGGATGACGCTGAAGAACGCCACCAGGTCCTCGGCTTCGTCCAGATCCGGGCAGACGTTGCCGACCTGGCCGTAGACCTGCGCCAGGGCGGAGCCGCCGAGACGATTCCGGCCGCGACCGAGATCGATCAAGATCAGGTCGCTCTCGTCCTGGTCGAGGCGCAACTGGGGCGTGAGCGTGCGCAGCGCGTCGGTGACCGGGGCAAAGCCGGTGATGTTCAACGTCAACGGCGCGGTGATGCTCTTCTCGCCCTCTTCGGTCTGCCAGGCGGTGCGCATGGACATCGAATCCTTGCCCACCGGTACGGAGATGCCCAACGCCGGGCACAGCTCCATGCCCACGGCGTGGACGGCGTCGTAAAGCGCCTGATTCTCGCCGACGTGATCGGCGGCGCTCATCCAGTTGGCGGAGAGCTTGATGTCGGAGAGCTTCTCGATCGGCGCGGCGGCGAGATTGGTGATCGCCTCGGCCACCGCCAGACGCGCGCTGGCCGCCGGATCGATCAGCGCCACCGGCGGGCGCTCGCCCATGGCCATCGCCTCGCCGGCGTGGGTGTCGTAGCTCGACGTGGTAACCGCGCAGTCCGCCACCGGCACCTGCCACGGGCCGACCATCTGGTCGCGCGCGACCATGCCTGTGATCGAGCGGTCGCCGATGGTGATCAAAAAGCTCTTCGAGGCCACCGTCGGCAGCCGCAGCACCCGATCCAGCGCTTCGCGCAGATCGAGGTTGTCGAGCCCGAGGCCCGGCAGGTTGAGCGTCTCGCGCTCGAAGCTGCGCTGCATCTTGGGTGGCTTGCCGAACAGTACGCTCATCGGCAGATCCACCGGATCGGCCTCGAAATGACCGTCGCGCACGGCCAGGTGGTGCGACTCGGTAGCCTCGCCGACCACGGCATAGGGACAGCGCTCGCGGGCACACAGCGCATCGAAGCGCTCGAGCTGCGCCGGCGTCACCGCCAGCACGTAGCGCTCCTGGGCCTCGTTGCACCAGATCTCCAGCGGGCTCATGCCCGGCTCGGCGTTGGGCACCGCACGCAGGTCGAACAGGCCGCCGCGGCCGCCATCCTTGACCAGCTCCGGCAAGGCATTGGAGAGACCGCCGGCACCGACGTCATGGATGAAGGCGATGGGGTTGTCGTCGCCCAGCGCCCAGCAGCGGTCGATCACTTCCTGGGCGCGGCGTTCGATCTCGGGGTTGTCGCGCTGCACCGAGGCGAAATCGAGATCCTCGCTGGAGGCGCCGGAGGCCATCGACGACGCCGCACCGCCGCCGAGGCCGATCAGCATCGCCGGACCGCCCATCACGATCAGCTTGGCGCCGACCGGGATCTCGCCCTTGAGCACGTGGCCGTCGCGGACGTTGCCGTAGCCGCCGGCCAGCATCACCGGCTTGTGATAGCCGCGCCGCTCGATCCCGCCGGCGCCCACGGCGTCGAGCTCGAAGGTGCGGAAGAAACCGTTGAGGTTGGGGCGGCCGAACTCGTTGTTGAACGCCGCGCCACCGATCGGGCCTTCGAGCATGATATCGAGGGCCGACTGGATGCGCTCGGGCTTGCCGTAGTCGAACGCCTCCCACGGCTGGACGAATTCGGGAATCCGCAGGTTGGAGACAGTGAAGCCGGTCAAGCCCGCCTTGGGCTTGCCGCCGCGGCCGGTGGCGCCCTCGTCGCGAATCTCGCCGCCGGCACCGGTGGCCGCCCCCGGATGCGGCGCAATTGCCGTCGGGTGATTGTGAGTCTCCACCTTCATCAGGATATGGATCGGTTCCTGAGTCGCCCCGTAAACCTGATTCTCCGGCGAAGGGAAGAAACGCCCCGCTGTCGGCCCTTCGATGATCGCGGCGTTGTCGCTGTAGGCCGAGAGCACCTTGTCGCTGGAACACTCGAAGGTGTTCTTGATCATCTTGAACAGCGAATGGGTCTGCGGCTCGCCGTCGATCACCCAGTCGGCGTTGAAGATCTTGTGGCGGCAGTGTTCGGAGTTGGCCTGGGCGAACATCATCAGCTCGACGTCGGTCGGGTTGCGCCCCAGCTCCCGGAAGGCCTCGACCAGATAGTCGATCTCGTCGTCGGCCAGCGCCAGCCCCAACTTGCCGTTGGCGTCCGCCAGCGCCGGACGCCCGCCCTGGATCACGTCGACCGTGGCCAGCGGCGTCGGCCGGTGATGGGAGAACAGCTTGGCCGCGTCGCTGGAGTCGAACAGCACGGTTTCCGTCATTCGATCGTGCAGGCGCGCCACCAGGGCCTCGTAGCTGTCGGGGGCCGGCGCGCTCTTCAGCGCCACCCGATAGGCGATGCCCCGCTCGATCCGCGCCACCGACTCGAGACCACAGTTGTGGGCGATATCGGTGGCCTTGGAGGACCACGGCGAGATCGTGCCGATACGGGGCACGACCAGAAACAGATACCCTTCGGTCGATGCGTCCCGTCCGGGTTCGGAACCCTGGCCATGGCCCAGCAACCGCTCCAGTACCTGGCGCGCCTCGGTGTCGAGCTCGTCGTGATGGTCGACGAAATGAACGTAATGTGCGTTGAGGGACTCGACTTCGGGAACGACAGCGCGAAGATCGGCGAGCAGTTTGGCGTGACGGAATGCAGATAGCGCGGGAGCGCCTTGCAATTCGAGCATGGCGTGGAAAGCCTCCAGGACGGTCGAGGATCGCGCCTGTCTCGTGCGAGACGGACGACGATGCCGGGATCAGGGCGCCATGATACTGGAAAGCGACGGCGCTCGCTAAGGCAACGGGCCTGACGCCGATCGAGGCCGCTGCAGCGTGGAAAAATCCTCTACAACGGGAGCGAGAGGCCCGCCCCTCGGGATGCGTAGCGCGGTAGCCAATGGATGACAGCGGGACGGGGGCCGGCTATGGTGTGCCGTCACGCTGTCACCGATCCCCACTGCATGTCCAAGCTCATGACACGTCTGCGGCGCGCGCTGGTCCTGCTGTTGGCGCTGACGATCGTCCTCTGTCCCGCTCAGTTGGCGCCGCGTTTCGGCGACGGGCTGGAGCCGATCCGCAAGCGCGATTTCCTGCAGGTGGCGACACGCAGCGGGCCGATCACCTTCTACGCCGGGGGGCATGGCCCGACCGGCTTCGAATACGAGCTGATGCGTCGCTTTGCACGGTCGCTGGGCGTCAGTCTGTCGGTCGATACCGAGGAGAGTATCGGCGGCGTGATCGACCACGTGAGACGGGGCGACGCCGACATGGGCGCCGCGGCCCTGGCACTCGACCTGGATCGGAAAGGCATCCGGTACAGCCAACCGATCCTCACGCTGCAGCCGCTGGTGGTCTATCGCCGGGGCCTGCCTCCGGTACGTACCCTGGACGATCTCGTCGGTCTGCGTATCGGCGTGATCGCCGACTCCGGCAATGCCGAGGCGCTACGCACCCAGCAGCGCAATCTTCCGGGTCTGGGCTGGAAGGAGGCGGAGGGCCTGGCCATCGCCGATCTGATGGAGATGGTCGAGCGCGACGACCTCGATGCGGCCGTGGTCTACACCCAGCAATTCAGGCTCAACCGGCTGTTCTTCCCCAACGTCGAACGCGGCTTCCCGCTGGGCAAGCCGATGAGTCTGGCCTGGGCCTTCGCGGCGAACCAGCCGATCGACCTGCTCAGCGCCGCCAACGATTTCCTGGAAGAGCAGCGTCGCAACGGCGAGCTCGATGAGCTCGTGGGGCGCTACTTCGGCCACGACGATTATCTCGAGTACGTTGGCGCCCGGCTCTTCATCCACCACGTGGGGACGCGGCTGCCGCGCTTCGTGCCCTACTTCAAGGAGGCCGCCCGGGAGACCGGCTTCGACTGGCACCTGCTGGCCGCGCTCGGCTTTCAGGAGTCACACTGGGAGGCCGATGCCGAATCGCCGACCGGCGTTCGCGGGTTGATGATGCTGACGCACCCCACCGCCGACGAGGTCGGCATCGATAATCGCCTCGACCCGCGTCAAAGTATCGACGGTGGCGCCAGGTACCTGCTTCAGGTCAAACAGCGCCTTGCCGATGACATACCTGAACCCGATCGAACCTGGATGGCGCTGGCCGCCTACAATGTCGGCCTGGGGCACCTGTTCGACGCCCAGGAGATCGTTCGCCTGCGCGGCGGCGACCCCAAGCGCTGGGCCGATGTCCGCGAAGCGCTGCCGTTGCTGCAGGAGCGCGAGTGGTACTCCCGGGTGCGCCACGGTTACGCTCGTGGCGGCGAACCGGTAATCTACGTCCGTAACGTGCGCCGTTATTACGAGATACTGAAGTACGTCAATCGTAGCCAGCAGCAGTTCAACCAGCTGGGCGAGCGCGCACTGGACGAGGAGAGTACCGCGCCCTTCGAAATCGTCGCCCCGCTGCTGTAATCGGCGGCCGCGCCGTGGAGAACCCTAACGCCCATGCCTCTGGTGGTGTCCCGTCTATCGTTGTACCTGGCGTTCCCGATCGCGTTGATTGCCCTCTGGCCCGCCGGCGAACCGGATCAGCGCTGGCTGCTGATGCCACTGCTGGGCGCGCTCTGGCTGGGTCAGGTCGCCGCATCACGCCAGTGGATCAGGACCAGCCGCTGGCTGCTGATTCCTACCTGCCTCCTCACCCTGACAATCCTCGCCAGTTACCTGGTGGCAGAGACCTGGCTCAGCGCCGATGTCTGGCAGCAGTGGCTCGATCGGCTACCGGGAAGCTGGGAGCTGTTCCGCAGCCGGCCTCCGATTCTCTCGCTCTGCATGATCTTCGGTCTGACGCTCAACGTCCTGCTGCTGTCGCGCCTGGGCCTTGGCTCGCCGATGCTGCTGTTGCTGGTCGCCATGGGCGGCGCCTGGCTCGGCTACCGCTCGCTGGCTCCGCCCCCGCAATACGCGTCCAGCACGACGGGAGTGCCCGTGGCGATCCTGGCGGCGTTGTGGCTTTTCTGGTTCGCCCAGTGCCTGGCGCTGCTTCCCGCGCTCCGCCGCTACTGGCGGCGAATCCTGCCGCCCCTGGCGACCGGCGGCCTGATTGCCCTGCTGGCCATGATCAGTTGGCAGGAGCAGCGCCAGACCGACAACCTGCGCCTGTATGACCTTGCCGCCAGCGAGGGCAACGACATCGCCACCAGGATGGCTTCGGAGACGGCATCTCACCTCAAGGCGATGCGACGCTTCACCAGTTTCTGGAACATGCTGGGCGATGTTCCGACTCGCTCCGAGTGGGAACAACAGGCCAGGCTCTACCATGACGACTTCGGCTACTTCCGCAACATCGCCTTCATCGACCTCGACGGCACCGTCATCCGCGTCTATCCGCTACGCGGCAATCAGACAGTACTCGGCACCAATCTCTACCGGGTGGACTCACAGGACCGGGAGGCACTGGATCGTCCACTGGTCTACGGCATCGAAGGGCAGACGGGGATCGTCGATTTCATCCAGGGCGGGCGTGGCGTGATCAGCTACCTCCCGGTGCGCGACGTCGTGGATGGAACACTGATCGGTGCGGTGGGGATGGTGGTGAGCGTCGACAAGCTGCTCAATTCGCTACTGGCGCAGACGCCCAACCAGGACCGTGCGGTGACGCTCAGCGACCACCGGCAGCTCTACTTCTACTACGGCCCGCTGGGCAATCTCGCGGACTGGCAGTATCGCCAATCCGTCACCGTGGGCACCGATCGACTGACCCTGAGCGTGGCGCCCTCCCTGCACTGGCTGCAGGCGAAACGGAGTCGGCTGCCGGAAATCACCCTCGCCTTCGGCATCCTGCTGGCCTACCTGCTGCACATGGTGCTCTATATCTACCGTCGACTGGCCCACCAGCATCACCTGGCCAACCGGGCCAACGCCTCGCTGCGCGAGGAGATGAAGGCGCGCGAGCGTCTTCAGCACGAGATCGAATGGATCGCCCGTCACGACGAGTTGACCCAGTTGCCCAATCGGCGCGAACTGCTGCGCTGGATGGACGATCAACGGGACCCGCTACCGCTGGCGCTGCTGATCTGCGATCTGGATCACTTCAAGAGTGTCAACGACCACTTCGGGCACCTGGAGGGCGATCGCTATCTCAAGACGATCGCCCAGCGCTGTCGACGGCCGGTAGAGCGCGCGGGCGGGCTGTTCGCCCGTTACGGCGGAGAGGAGTTCGTGGCCTGCCTGCCGAACTGCGATCGACAGACCGCCGGGGAGATCGCCGAGGCGCTGCGTGTGGCGGTGGCCGAGAGTGGCCTGCTCCTGCCGGGCAACGTGCCGGTGACGCTCAGCATTGGCGTCAGTATCACCGACGAGCCGCCGATCCGTCGCGATCGACTCTTCCAGGCCGCCGACGATTCGCTCTACCGCGCCAAACAGGGCGGACGCAATCGCGTGATCCTCACCGACGCCACCTGAGCCGGTTCACGGCTGCATGGCATCCCGCCGGCGTTCCCGGAAGAACTGCTGGAGCAGCCGCTTTGCCGGCACGGCCAGCACGCCACCCTCCACCTCGACCCGATGATTGAACCAGGGCTGCGCAAAGAGATTGGCGCGGGATTCGGCCATACCGCCCTTGGGCTCCGCGGTGGCGTAGACGACCCGCCGGATGCGGGCATGGATGATCGCCCCCGTGCACATGAGGCAGGGCTCGAGGGTGACGAACAGCGTGCAGTCGTCCAGCCGATAGTTGCCCAGCGCCAGCGCCGCGCTTCTCAACGCCTGGACTTCGGCATGGGCGGTAGGATCCTGGCCACCGACCGGGCAGTTGTAGCCGGCACCGATCGGCTCGCCCCGGCCATCCACGACCACGGCGCCAACCGGCACCTCGCCCGCCTCCAGCGCCAGCCGGGCCTGCTCCAGCGCCCGGTGCATGTAGAATTCATCGTTGCGTATCATGATCGTCCCGTATTGCCGCGCCGCGTCGCGGCGAGTCGCCAGCGAGCAGGATATACTCGTGACCAGCCATCACCGACGCGCCATCAAGGATACCCGAATGACACAAGCGCTGAACGACCTTATCCAGCTTCTCGGCCTGGAAGCGCTGGAGGAGAACCTGTTCCGCGGCCAGAGCCAGGATCTGGGACTGCCGCAGCTTTTCGGAGGCCAGGCCCTGGGGCAGTCTGCCGCCGCCGCGACCCGCACGGTGCCCGAGGATCGCTATCTGCACTCGCTGCATGGCTATTTCCTGCGCCCCGGCGACGCCCAGCTCCCGGTGGTCTACTCCGTCGATCGCGTTCGCGATGGTGGCAGCTTCACGACGCGGCGCGTCACCGCGATCCAGAAGGGCAAACCGATATTCTTCTGCAGCGCCTCCTTCCAGGGACGGGAACACGGCCTGAGCCACCAACCCATGGCGCCCGATGTCCCGACCCCCGAGGCGCTGCTGGCGGAAGGCAAGGCGGTCCACCAGCGCTTTCGTGGACACCCCGTCGAATTCATCACGGTGGAGGAGCGCCATGACTGCCCCCCCTCGCGGATGATCTGGTTCCGAATGGGCGGCGGTCCGATGCCGGACGATCCGGCACTCCACCGCTACCTGCTCTCCTACAGCTCGGACTTCAACCTGCTGTTGACCTCGCTGCTGGCCCACGACGTGGAGTTCGGCGATCCACGCCTGCGCATCGCCAGCCTGGATCACGCCCTGTGGATCCACGAGGACCCCAGAATCGACGAGTGGTTGCTGTACGTGATGGAGAGCCCCTGGGCGGGCGGCGCGCGCGGTTTCGCGCGCGGCAGCTTCTACGACCGCGACGGCCGTCTGGTGGCCTCGACCGCGCAGGAGGGGTTGGTGAGGGTTCAGCCCTGAGCCGCGAGCCGCGAGCCGCGAGCCGCGAGCCGCGAAGAACAGCGTGGATGCGGAACGAAGAACGCCAGCGACATCGTCGCTGGCGTTCTTCGCTCGAAGCTCGAAGCTCGAAGCTCGAAGCTCGAAGCTCGAAGCTCGAAGCTCGAAGCTCGAAGCTCGAAGCTCGAAGCTCGAAGCTCGAAGCTCGAAGCTCGA